>DATCJM010000383.1:0-10547 GCA_036562805.1 Sphingomicrobium sp. | reverse complement strand
ATCTTGCGCCGTGGCTCCGTGCCACGGGCGGCGATGACAGACAAGCCGAACTAGATCAGTTCGCCGACCACCTTTTCCATGCCAGCGATCTCGTCTTCGTCGACCTGGAATGTCAGCGGGGGATTGAATTGCCTCAGCTCGATCTTGCTCCCGGACCGTCGGACGAACTCCTTGACGAGCACCGGGATTTTGCCGTCTCCGGAAGCGTCGCTCTTCAGTTTCACGAGAACATCCTCACCAACGGCGATCGGCGCTGTTCTGGAGACAGCAACGCGGCGGCCCGGCCTGAATCGCGGCCACATCGAATCTCCGACGATGATAATCGCATAGGCGCCGCCATCGGAGGCAAGGCTGGCAGGCCGCGCTACCCGGTTGACAATTTGCGCAGGACTCAAGTCCATCACCTCGATTTGCGGATCGCCGCGCCACCCACCGCCTATCGCCGTCGCAACGACAGGTAGCGACGGCAGCTCGGCTGCGCCCCAGCCTGACAGTCGATCGGCTATGCCGTGAGGGACGCCTTGGCGATTGACCGACGCGCCGCCGATCCTCAGCGCCTCAAATTCTGCCAGCGACGATCCTGCAGCGGTGAGAAGCTTCTCCAGCGTCCGCCGCGACGGATTGCCGTGGCGTCTCATGTCGGCCCAGACGGTACGGCTCACGCCCGCGTTCATCGCCCAGGCGTTCGGACTCATGCCGTCCGGCTTGAACCGCATCAGGTCTTCGTAAATCCCGGACAGAACCCCCATGCGGGACACTTATCCGTGCGCGCCAACCGCGCGGCAACGTCAGACATGACTGAGTCTGCCTTGACATTTATATCAGATTATTCTGAACTCGTCGATGATGACCTGTATCGGCAACGTCGTGTACGGCTCAAATGACCGCTGGCCGGCCAACCTCCGCGAAATAGCGCCGGAGCGCGCGGCTTGCGTCGGGAGCAAGCTCGACGAAGACGCGGCGTCCGTCGTGCGGGTCTGCGCGACGGATGAATAGCCCCTGGCTGACCATCGTCTTCAGCCAGCGGAGCGCCGTGGTCGCCGGAACCGCCGCCGCAATGCAGAGGCTGGATACGGGCACGCGCAGATGGGCGATCTCCGCCTGCAAGAGATCGAGGAGCATGTCCCAGGCCGGGTCGGCGAACAGTTCTTCGGAGAAAAAGCGGGACCGCAACCGGCGCGCACGGATCACGCTGCGCACCGTCTCGGCAGAAATTTCGGGCGCGTCGGAGCTTACCATCGGCTCCATTGGCGAGAGTGTCGGCGCAGGGCCCGACGAAAGCCGTGCAAGCGTAGCTGCAATGCGGCTGACTTCATCGCTCAACTGCCTGAGGCGGGCGGCGCTCTGGTCAGATGCAACGTCGGACAAGCGAAGCTCCATGCCGGCTCGTGCCGACGCAATGGCGAGAGCGGCTGCACGGGCGGCCTCGTCGCCGTCGATGACCAGCTCAACGGCACTACCGTCGACCTTCGCCGCCACAGGATCGATCAGCGCAGCCGTGCTCGACACGACCGCAGCGAAGCGGCCGTCGCGAGCATTGCGCGCCACGGTTTCGAGCAACTCGTCCATTTCACGGCCGCCGTCGCGGTCGATCTCGATCCACACCGCGGTTGCTGAAACCTGCCGCTCGATCCGATCTCTCGCCGAGTCGAACAAGGCGGCGTCGATCCGGCATCCGCTGCCTTCGACCGTTCGAACAGCGCGCTCGCGCGCGGCTTCGCTGCTCGCGCCAATCAGGATCGGAGGCTTGTCGGAATAGCTGAGGTCGGATTGCTCGAATTGCGTCGCGTTCATCGACGTTCCCCTGTCGTGTGAAAAGCACCGAGCACGACCGGAATAACGCGCAATCTGGAGAAAAGTCAGACGATTTCGGCTCCAGAACGGAGCAGCGCCAACGCAACTTTAACGACGTGGAGTAGACTGCCTGTTGAAGCCGGGGGGTGAAGATGACTGGAATGCCAGGTGAAGATTCCGCGGCTCATAGGGCGCGGTGGCTAGCGGAGCTTGCGGAGGCGCTCGACGAAGCGCGAGACGTCTTGAAGCAGCTCGGCGACCGAAATGGCGCTGAGGCTGTTGCGCTCGCACAGCGAATCGAGGCGGCACATGCCGAGGTCCAGGCCATGCGGCTCAGGCGAATTGCCGGCGGCGGTCAGGACTTTGGTCCGGAATGGACCCAAAACATTCCCTGGCGGCTCAGCGCCTAAACGCCGCTCGGCAGGTCTCCGCCACCCGAAAAAGGCTCGAGATATGGCTCGAGCAGCGGCGGTTCCCAGCCGGAAGTGGCCACGAATGCGCGGTTTAGGAAGGCCTTTTTGCCGTATCGCAGTGGCCCGCCATCGGGCCCGTGAACGAGTCCGCCGGCAGCAAGAAGCACCGCGTGTCCAGCCGCGGTATCCCACTCGCTCGTCGGCGCCGCTCGAGGATAGATGTCGGCTCTCCCCTCTGCCACGATGCAGAACTTCAATGATGAGCCGATCGACACATAATCACACTTCCCAACTGCCGCCTCGAGATAATCGATCGTCGCCTGGTTAAGGTGCGATTTCGACGCAACCGCCATCGTCGCACCCGATCGTTCCCGCGTCGCGATCGCCACTCTTCCGCGTCCTTCGTCGAGCCACGCACCTTCGCCAACGCAGCCGCCATGCAGGCGAGATGTGGCCGGTGCGAAGACGACACCTAGCTTGGGAGTCCCTCGCTCGATCAAGCCGATGTTCACGGTGTAGTCGTCCCCGCCGCGGATAAATTCCTTCGTTCCGTCCAGCGGATCGACCAGGAAATATGTGTCCTCGTGAGCGGGAATGCGGCCAGCCGCCACTTCCTCTTCGGCAATCACGGGCACGCCTGGCGCCGCGCGAGCAAGAGCGGCCAGGATGATCAGCTCGGCGGCACGGTCGGCTTCGGTGACCGGCGAGCTGTCCTCTTTCGACTCGACCTCGAAACCCCTTCGCACCACTTGCAGGATCGCCTCGCCCGCCTCGCACGCCGCAGCTGCCAGCTGGTCGATGAGCTCGCCGTAAACGATGCTCAACGCGGCGCCATCCGAATCCCGCCGTCGAGGCGGACGGCGGCTGCATTCATGTAACGGTTTTCGATCAGGAAGCAGGCGAGCTCGGCATATTCCTCGGCCCGGCCGAGGCGCTTCGGAAACGGCACTTGCGCGCCAAGAGCGTCCTGTACGTTCTCCGGCATCATCGCGACCATCGGCGTTTTGAACACACCTGGCAGGATCGTGTTCACCCGCACCCCCTCGCCCATCAGGTCGCGCGCAATCGGAAGGGTCATCGCGAGAACCCCGCCCTTCGACGCCGAATAAGCGGCCTGGCCGATCTGGCCATCCTCTGCGGCCACCGACGCGGTGTTGATGATGACGCCTTTCTCACTGTCAGCGAGCGGTTCGAGGTCAGCCATTCCCAACGCGGCATTTGCGATGCAGCGGAACGTTCCGATCAGGTTGATTTGGATCGTCAATTCGAATTGCTGCATCGGGTAGCGCTTGGCGGCCTTGGTCTCCTTGTCACGGCCGACAGTCTTCGCCGCCGTGGCGACCCCCGCGCAATTGACGAGGATGCGCTCCTGTCCGTGGGCCTCGCGAGCCCTGGCGAATGCAGCGGCGACCTTCTCGTCGGACGTCACGTCGACCTCGCAGAAGATGCCGCCGATCTCGCTCGCGACTTTTTCTCCGCGCTCTGCATCGCGATCGAACACGGCGACCTTCGCGCCCCGCGCGGCAAGCGCCCGCGCGGTCGCTTCGCCAAGGCCTGACGCCGCGCCCGTTACCACTGCGGCCGCTCCGCTGATGTCCATGAATTCGTCCCTCGAGTTCCGTTCGCGGCGTGCCTAGTCGCCCAACGCTGCCTTAGACAAGACCGACGTCGCGTCCCGTCGGAACGGCATCTGGCGCCGAGCGCTGATGCAGCACTTCGCAGGAGGAATGGTGATGGATTACAAGAAGCTGGGACTGGGGCTCGGCGTATTCAGCGTCGGCCTCGGTCTCGTCGAGATTGCCGCTCCGGGCCGGCTGGCGCGCTGGCTAGGGGTCGATGGCAAGACAGCAAAGACGGTTATCGGGCTTTTCGGCGCACGTGAGCTCCTCGCAGGCGCAATGCTGCTGCGCGGGCCGGCGGTTTCCACCAATGCGTGGAACCGCGTGATGGGCGACGCGATGGATCTCGGCGCGCTCGGTCTCGCCTTCACTCGAAGCAGCAAGCGCGGGGCAGTCGCGGGAGCGCTCGGCTTCGTTGCCGGCGCCACGATCATTGATGCAATCGCAGGCCGGGGCCTCGCGCGTCAGACCGGTCGCACCTTCCCGGCGTCCGAGCAGCTTTCGCCCGCCTGATCGAGACAGACCGAAGCGATCAACGCCTTGTCACCGCAGAGCTGCGGTTCATCGCGAATGCATATTCCTCGCCTATGATTAGGCGCTAGATTCAACGCGATGTTACCGGGTGGGGGTCAGTGGTGAAAAAGCTGCACAATTTGACGATGACCGTTTCGGGGCTGGCGCTCGCGTTCGGCGTGCCGGGAAGCGGCGCTTCGGCCGTCACCGACGGCCAGTCGGCGTCGATTCCCGCTGCGACTGCGGTCGCATCGGTCTACGACCAATATCATGTGCAGCCGATCTGGTTCCGCCACGGTCCCGATTCAGCTGCGATCGCCCAGCTCACGGCGATCCTCCAGCGCGCACCGTTCGACGGTTTCCCGCAAGGACCCCAGCTCGCCGCACAAGTTCAGGCCGCTGCTGCGCAGGCGAGCAGTGGAAAAGCTGACGACATCGCGCAGGCAGAACAGGTCCTTTCGTCGGCTTGGGTTCAGTATGTGCAGGCCATCAAGAGGCCGACGACCGGAATGATTTACGCTTATCCGGTGCTGCAACCGCAAGGCTCGCGCCCGGATGAGATCCTGCTGACGGCCGCGGCAGCGCCGTCGCTTCCGGCCTATCTCGCCAGCGTGTCCGATGTGAACAGCATCTACAAGCAGATCCGCGATGCCGGCTGGTCGCAGGCCCAAGCGAGCGGCAATATGACTCCGGACCCGCGGCTGCTCGCCAATCTCGACCGCGTCCGCTCATTGCCCGCGAAAGGTCGCTTCTTGCTCGTCGACGCCGGCGCGTCGATGCTGACCCTCTATCAAGATGGGCAGGCGGTCGATTCGATGAAGGTGATCACGGGGACCAGCGAGCTGCCGACGCCGCTGATCGCCAGTTACATGTATTACATCACCTACAATCCGTACTGGCACGCGCCTGACCATCTGGTCCGCAAAACGATCGCGCCGAACTTCCTCCGCGGCGGCATGACATACCTGAAATCGCACGGCTACCATGTGATCGAGGACTGGAGCGAGCATCCGACCATCATCGATCCCACGACCGTCGACTGGAAGGGAGCAGCCGCAGGGAAGGTGCACCTGAAGATTCAGCAGGACCCGGGTCCCCTGAATTCGATGGGCATTCTCAAATTTCCATTTCCCAATCCGCAGGACATCTACCTGCACGACACGCCCGATCACGCGAAGTTCGCGCTTGCGAACCGGAACCTCAGCAATGGTTGCGTGCGAGTCGAAGATGCGAAGCGCCTGGGACGCTGGCTTCTCGGGCATGATCCGGTTTCTCCTGGCGACGTGCCAGAGACCCGGCTTCCATTTGCGCAGCCGACCCCGATTTACCTGACCTATATCACGGCGCAGGTGAAGGATGGCCACGTGACCTACCTGCCCGACATCTATGGATGGGACCGCACGGCGCCGCAGTTCGCGTCCAACTGATCCCGGCTGGCCTTCGCGCACGGCGCTCCCTCCCGCGTCCCGTTCGCAGGTCACCGCTTCCTCGACGGCATAAAAAAACCGGCCCGGGTAATCCCCGGGCCGGTCCTTTTCGACTGACTTCTCTCTTTAGAAGCCGCGCTCTGGCGCCGGCGGCGGCGGCGGAGGCGGCGGCGGCGGAGCCGGGCACGCTGCCGTTGCCGGGATCACCGATCCATCCGGGCACGTCTGCGGCGCCGGAGGCGGCGGCGGAGGCGGCGGGGGAGGCGGCGGCGGAGGCGGCGGAGGCGGCGGTGCGTAGAAGTTGTAGATCAGGCTCAGCAGCAGGCTGTGTGAGCGGAACCGGCCACGGAGCTGATCGCCGTCCAGCAATCCCGTCTGATCGTCGAGCTTGATGTTCGCAACGTTGAAGAAGCGGTACTTCACGCCGAGGTCGATATTCTGCGAGATCGCCGTGCGGACGCCCATGATCGCCTGCCAGGCGATGCGGCTGTCGGAACCCGAGAAGAACAGGTCCGGGTGCGTCGTGTCGGGGCTCATGCTGTAATGCACGCTTGCAACGCCGAGGCCCGCGCCGACATAGCCGCTCCAGCCATCGTCGTTGCCGAAGTCAAGCAAGCCGTTGATCATGCCGGAGAAAGAATGGACGTTGCCACCCACGTCGAGGTGCTGGCCGAAGCCAAGACCGGTCAGCGGCTGGTCGCGAACTTCCAGCTCATTGTTCGCGGCATGCTTGTAGCTCACCTCGCCCTCGAGGCGGACCGCGCCGAAGTCATAGCCGGCGATGGCGTCGACGTCGTAGCCGATGTTGTTGCTGAGCTCGAAGAGGCCGTTTGAAATAGGCACCGTTTGATCGGCCGGATTGAACCGATCGAACTGCGAATTTTCAACGAGCATCGCGCCTCCCTCAACGCCCACATAGAAGCTGTGGTCGCGAGCAAGCGCGGGCGTCGCCATGGCCGTGGTTGCAAGCGCCACCGCAATGCCGAGCTTACGCATAGAATTGTCCCCTTTCAGATGCGTCCGGTAAATAGAACTGCGGGAACACATTATGAGAGGGCAGGTTGCCGTGCAAGCACGTCATTCGCGGCAGCTGTTGCCAAAAAGCCTCAGTTCTTTTCCGCTGATTGGGAGAAGCATTTGAGAGGCTTTGCTTTTTTTAAGCGGCGATCAGCCCGTGCTGACGCAATGTGCCGAGAATTGCATCGATGGCTGTCCTGCCCTCGACGTCGATGATGGTCCCGCCAGCTGGCGATTCTATTGCGGCGGCCCTTGGGCCGACGACCTGGTCGCCATCGATCACCAGTGACTGACCGCGGACCATTCCAACTTCCCACGAGCCGCCCCGATACACGGCGAAGGTGCCGCTGATCCGTTCATAAACGCTCAGCCCTTCGATCGGCGCAGCGAAGCGCCAGCCTCCGCTGGTCCACGCGGCGAGGCACTGGTCCTTGCCCGTCCACGCGTCCGTTGCGCCTGCCGCGACGATATAGCAGGACCCGAGCTGGGGCGAGACGGGCGGCGTCGCCAGGGGCGGCCCCTCCACCGCCCCGGCGACCAGCATGTCGAGTGTCTGCAGTCCCTCGTTATGCGTAAATTCCTTCTGTGCCTGCCCGACGCTAAGGAACCCATCGCTCGCCTTTCATAAGAAAAGGGCTCCCGAAGGAGCCCTTTGAAATTGAATGTCTAACTCGTCACACGCCCATGATCGCCCGCGCCGTCGTGTGCCACCACGGCTTGTCCCACAGGCTATACACCGCCAGCGCCGCCGGCAGCGACAGCGCGAGCCAGATCCAATAGGCTTCGTGGATCCGGCGGTTGCGCACAATGTCCCAGACGAGCAGCGGCGATATCGCCGCCACCTCCCATAAATCGCTTCCCACCGCGCTCGCCGGCAACGTGTTCGGCAGCCACGTCATCCGGTCGATCGCCGCGCCCAGCGCTGCGGCCGGTGCCAGGAACATCATTCTTTTGTGCACGCCGGCATTTCCCGCGCGCGCCTTCAGTCCGATCGCCACGAACGCCGGGAACAGGATTCCTGCTCGAATCTGGAGCAGCAATATGTCCTCGACGACGCCGAGCCTCTGCTGAAGCTGGGCCCGCGCTCCGGCGGGCGCCGACTGCAGCGTGTTCCACAGCTGGTGGTACATGGTCGGCGCGAGGATGAACCCCGCAAGTACGAGCAGCGGCACCAGCGCGAAGGCGGCGATTCCGACCCGCATGTGCAGCTCGCGCCGGCCGGTGGCCATCAGCCAGGCCTGCGCAAAAAGCAGCACCATGAACGAACCCATCAGCACCGCATGCGCATGCATCACCAACGGGAACGGCGGACGCAGCCCGGCGCGGACCAGCCCGACCTTCATGATCGCGTCGGGAATGAACCCGACCAGGACGACAAAAATCAGCCACGCCGCCATCGCGACGAAGATCCAGCGGTCGATGAACCCCGCGCGCGGCGTTCCGGAAAGCTGGTCGGGCCGCCGTTCCCGAAAAGAAAATACCCCCGCTACAGTCGCCATTGCGTGTCCCCCTTCGCTGTCGACTGGCCGACATTGGTACACTCCTCCGCGCAGCAGCGATACTCGAATCTAAAGCCTCCTCACCCGCGGCACGCCGCTCCTCGTCTCGCTCAACACGGTCATTGCCCACACCATCGCGTCGGCGCGGTCGGGGGACCTTCCCGGTCCCTCATAGCCGCCGCCCGCGATCATCCCGCCGAGCTCCGCTTCCAGCTCCGGAAACGACCCCGCGAAGAAGGCCTTGCCCGTCTCGAACTTGAACGCGATCGGCTCGGCCCGCGCGCTCTTGCCGAGCGACGCATGCACCAGCCGAACCTTGAGCCCGAAATCGGCGGCCTTGAGCACGCTTTCGACCATCGCCCCGCCATTGTTCGCTTCCGCGACCACCAGGTTCGTGTCCCATCGCGCGGCCGCAGCGGCGACCCGGCTCGCCCAGCCTTCGGGGCTCAGTCCGCGCACCGTCGCATCCTCGATCACGTAGAGCGCGCCCTCGCGCGATCCGCACACCACGATCCCGCACGCGTCCGACCGCTGATCCGCCCCCGCCGGCGGATCCACCCCGACCACGATGCGGTCAAACCCCCTCTCCCCCTGCGGGAGAGGAAGGGAGCCGCGCAGCGGCGGAAGGGTGAGTGCGGGAGCACGACTCTTCTCGATCATCTCCCGAGTCCACAGCGCGCCCTCGACATCCTCGATCAGCTCGCCGTCGAGTTCCTGCGCCCCCACCCGCGTCCCGCCGTAAGTCGCCGTCAGCACGGCGATCGTCTTCTCGTCGAGGTTGATGTTGTCGCTCGTTCGCCCGCGCGTCGTCACCGTCCATTCTTCTCCCATGATCCGCTTGATCAGCGGCATCGGCCGCGGAGTCGTCGTCACCAGCGCGCGCGGCCGGTTTCCGCGCCTCAGCCCGAACTGCAGATTGTCCCACGCCGCGTCCGCCTCGCGCCACTTGGCGAGCTCGTCGCACCAGGCGAAATCATGCTCGGGCCCTCTCAGCCCGTCGGCATGATCGCCCGAAAACAGCTGCGCCTCGCTCCCGTTGGCCCAGCGCAATCTTCCCAGGCTCGGCTCCCAGCGCACGCGCCGCTTCCGGACTCGGGCCACCTTCAGGATTCCGCTGACGCCCTCGACCATGATCGCTCGCGCATCGCCGATCGTCGCTCCGACGAGTGCGATCCGTACGCCCGGCCGCGCGATCGCGACGCCGTTGATCCATTCCGCGCCCGCTCTCGTCTTGCCGAAGCCGCGGCCCGCAAGCATCAGCCAGCTGCGCCACCCGCCTTCCGGCGGAAGCTGGCCTCGGTTCGCCCAGAATTCGAAATTGGCGTCGAACTTCGCCAGCTGCTCGAAGTTGCAAAACTTAATCGCCTTGCGTTGCTGTTGGGGCGTCGCCCTGACGAGGATCGCGCGCTCGTGCGTCAGCACGCCGTAGTCAGGCTCCTTTCGCTTCCTGCTCTTCATCGCGCTTCTTCAGTCGTTGCAGCTTGCGGACGATCCGTTCGCGCAGCTCGTCCATCTCTTCGGCCGACGCCTCGAACTCCGCCTCGACCGCGGTCTCGCGATGCATCTGCAGCAGCTTGAGCGCGATGTGGTTCGGATACTCCCGCATCCGCTCGACCGATCCGTCGGCCTTGGTGACGGTTCGTTCGGTTCCGTTGAACGCGCGCTCGAGAAGGACCAGCTCGAGCCGCCGGTAGGCATCGCCGATCGTCTGCACCCAGTCGGCATTGAACGCCGCGTCCATCTTGCGGCGTCGATAGACGACGGTCATCGGCACCTTGCTCCGCCGGCACGCCTCGCTGACGTTGCACGTCTCGCCGAGCACGCTCAGGAACCGCGCCGCCTTCGCCTTCGACCAGTCGCGCTTCGCTTTCTTCTTGAGCTGCGGCTTCTTCGCCGCGACCAACGTCATTTCCTTTTTCTTCCGAGCCAACCCATTTCCTCCGCGCCAAACAAAAGGGCGGCCGCTCCACCTTGGGAGCGCCGCCCTTCCGAGCCGGCCTCAGCTGCCCGACTCGCAATTCTTCACTGTGCCTAACGTGTACCGAAACAGCGTGACGCTGTCAACTGTTTTTTTCCAGATAGGTTCGAACGACTTTGTACCTGCAGCAGATCCTTGAAGTCGATCTTTGTCAGCTTGGGCGCTAACGGTGAGCGGGCTTTACAGCTCGCATCACCACAGAAAAACTTCCGTCGTCATTTGGGACGAGAACGTCCGGAGCTGAACGTGCCGGGTCACTTCCATTGAGTAAATTGTAAGCAGCATAA
>DATCJM010000381.1:0-4298 GCA_036562805.1 Sphingomicrobium sp. | reverse complement strand
TAGATAGCCGCCTCAAAGGAGTTTCCCCATGGGCGGTCTCAGCATTTGGCACATCCTCATCCTGGCGCTGTTCGTGATGCTGCTGTTCGGAGGGAATCGCTTCTCTTCGATGATGGGCGATGTCGCGAAGGGCCTCAAAAGCTTCAAGCAGGGCATGGCCGACGAGGACGACGAGAAGACGCGACGCTATGACGAGCAGCGCCGCAACGAACCGCCCCGGCGTCTGCCGCGGGACGACATTGGACCGCAGGAGCCGATCGACGTGACGCCGCGGCGCGAGGAGCCGGTCACGCCTCCGCCGCACAGAGTCGTCGAACCGCGCTAAGCCCTGAAGAGCAGGCATGTTCGGTATCGATTCCAGCGAGCTTGCCGTTGTCGTCATCCTCGCGCTGATCTTCATCGGCCCCAAGGACCTGCCCAAGGTCATGCGCACGGTCGGCTATTGGGTCGGCAAGGTGCGCGGCATGGCGCGCCATTTCACGTCGGGCATCGAGAATATGGTGCGCGAAGCCGAGCTCGAGGAAATGGAGAAGCGCTGGCGGGAGGAGAATGAGAAGATCATGAGCCTCCATCCGCCCGATCGCCATTATCCCGAGCCCGGACGGCCTGACGAAATGCCGCCGGTCGCGGAGCCGCCCGAACCGACGCTCCCGTTCGATGAGACGCAGCCCGGCGACGAGCTTCCGCCGGAGAAGCGGCCATTGCCGTGAGGGACATCGACGACACAAAGCAACCGCTGCTCGAGCATCTGATCGAGCTTCGTCGGAGGCTCTTGTGGTGTCTGCTGACGCTGATCGTCACCTTCTTCATCTGCTTCCATTTCGCGACGGACATCTTCGCTGTGCTGGTGCAGCCGCTGCTGAAGGCGGGGCAGGGCAAGCTTATCTACACGGACGTGTTCGAAGCGTTCTTCACGCAGGTGAAGGTCGCACTGTTCGCAGCCTTGATGCTGAGCTTCCCCGTGTTCGCGACCCAATTGTGGCGGTTCGTCGCGCCTGGCCTCTATGTGAAGGAGAAGAAGGCCTTCCTTCCCTTCCTGGTCATGACGCCCTTCTTCTTCGCGGGCGGCGCATCCTTTGCCTATTTCGCGGCGATGCCGTGGGCGCTGCACTTCCTGCTCAGCTACCAGGGCAATATCGGGGGGGTGCAGCAGGAGGCGTTGCCCGGCGTCGGCAATTATCTGAACTTCTGCACGCGCTTCATCTTCGGCTTCGGCGCGGCGTTCCTGCTGCCGATCCTGCTGATGATCCTCGAGCGCGCGGGGATCGTCACGCAGCAGCAACTCGCAAAGTCGCGGCGCTATGCCGTCGTCGCTGCAGCGGCAGTGGCCGCGGTCCTGACTCCGCCGGACGTCGTCTCGATGCTGCTGTTGCTGGTGCCGCTCTACGGCCTCTACGAATTCGCGATCCTCGCCATCCGGATCACGCACTGGCGGGCGGCTCGGAAAGCCGCCCGATCAGGCCCTGTCGTGAACGCAAATGTCTCTGTGCCCCAGACAGAAGAGGGCCCGGAAGCGCCACCGGGGGGGGGGAGGGTTGGCGGTTCCGGGCCCATTTAAGCGGATAGCGAGAGCGGGGGGGCAAAAGGTCACTATCCGAACTGCATAACGTCCCTTCGACGAATTGAGTTCCCGCTGTTCGGACGATTTTCCTACATTTTTTTGGTCACAGCCGAAACGAAATGGAACTTCGCCTCATAGAGGCGGAAATACAGGCAAATCAACGCTGTAGCGTCCCAGCTTCCGATCGAGCGGAGACCGCAATTGCTTGGCCAGGCCGGCGACGATTCGTTCGAATTGCTCCTTTTCGGGACTTCCATCCTCGTCGGGCACGAGGACCGGGCTGCTTAGCGTCAGGCGCGCCGTCAGCTCGCTCGTCCGCCGCAAGGAGATATCGATCGTGTCCGACGGACAATGGAGCATCGAGAATTCGATGATCTCCGTCATCAGGAAAGCGACCGCGACGGCGACGTCCTGGGTCGTGTTCGCACCGTCGACCTCAAGATCGATGCGAAGGCTCCGCGCCTGCTCCGGAGCGCCAGCGCGCAGTTCCGCGGCAAGCTCGGTGATCAGCGGGCGCAGCGCGATTCCGCGATTCTCCTCCATCTCCGCAAAATGGTTGCGATGGACGATCGAAAGGGCGCCGACGCGGCGGCTGATCCCGGCATAAGCGGAGCGCGCCTCGGGCGCGGTCGCGCTCCTCCCGTGGATGTTGAGCAGCGACGCGACGACCTGGAGGTTGTTCTTCACGCGATGATGGACCTCGCGGACGAGCCGCCGCTGTCCTTCGAGCGCGCTCGTCATCTCCGCGTCGGATTCTTCGACCCTCGCAACAGCCCGGCCGAAAGCGTCACGCAGCTCCTGGATCTCCTCGGACGGGCCGACCTTGCGCGGAAGGTCGAGCCGGCCGCCCGGCTCATAGTCCAGCACCGCGCGCTCGAGCCGTTTGAGCGGCCGGATGAGGAGCCGGCTGACAAGCAGCCACGTGATGAGCGCGGCCGCGATCCACATCAAAACGGGAAGCAGCAGCACGAGGCGGTCGACCGCGGTGATGCGCCGGTCGGCGGTTACGATTCGCGCGTGCAGCGTGCCGCGTCCGATCGGCCAGATCGTTACATGCGATTCGGGCGGCGAGTCGGCCGAAGCGGCGATGACGGTCAGTTCCTGGTCGGCGTCGTGCAAAATCAGGCTCTGGACGTCGGAATTCGTCGAAAGAGCCGCCGCGCGAAGCTCTTCCAACGGCACCAGCGCGGTTGCCATGCCGTTCATCACGCCGACACGGACCGCCACGGCCTGGCCCGCCGGCCCGAGCTGGACGCGAATGTCGCCGGGCGCGACGAGTGGAAGGCTGCCCGTGTCGCTGACGTGACCGCTTGCGCAGATCGGATTCCCGTCGCTGGTCTCGAGCTCGAAGCTCTGGAAGACGGCAGGAGCGATGGCGAGCGCAGCGCGCGCGCGGTCGCACGGATCGCCGCCACTTCCCGATAGCGCGCCGTTGGCCGCGACTCGAAGCGCCAAGGCGTTTCGGCCGATGACGCTTTCAACCGCACCGGCGGCAATTCGGGACTGGTCCTGGCTGCGCTGAAGCAATGCGGAGTTGGCCTGACGGATGCCGCTTTCGCCCAACCAGGTGAGTGCAACTCCAATCGGCAGCAGGACCGCGGTCAGAATCAGCAGCAGCTTGGCCGCCGTCGGCAGCCGTGCGAAGCGTTCGGCCGCCGTCACCGGCTTGGCCCCGCTGGGCTAGCTGAGCTTTCCGATGAGGCTGAGAAAATCGTCAGGAACCGGCTCGCGCAAGGTATCGTCATAGACGGTACGCAGCGCGCGACCCAAGTCGCCTTTCCGAGCGGAACGATCGGAAGCCTTGGACTTCTTCGAGTGCCTGGAATGTCCGGCTCCCTCCGTCTCGCTTCCTTTCCTGGCACTCAACTCCTCGTCCCCCCTCGCGCGGGTTCCTGGGCGCGCTCATACAAATCTGGCTGCGTGGTGCAACGGCTTCCCAATGCCTGCCCCGCTTCGGCACGTAACAAGCAGGCACGTCGCGTTGCTGGGCTCAGCTCCACGGCATGCCTGTTCAATCACGGGAAACCAAATCGCCGATGCTTGGTTCCACACGATATCCACTTCTCTGGGGGGCGGTGCGGCAACGCAACAGTAGCTTCTTCCAGGGTTGCAACAATTCAGGCGGCTCGCCAAAGACGCCCCAACAAGTTTCGAGGGAGATTTAACGCCTATGTCCCTTGGTCAGGAACTCGCCCCGCATCTGCCGTTCCTGCGCCGCTATGCGCGCGCGCTCACCGGCAGCCAGACGCATGGTGATGCTTTTGTCCGCGCCACGCTCGAAGCGATCGTGGCAAAACCCGACGAATTTCCGCGCGACGTCGATCCGCGGCTCGGGCTGTACAAGACTTTCCATGCCATCTGGTCGACGGCCAATGTCGAGGAAGGCGAGGAGCCGTCGAAGAGCCCGGTCGGGGCAGAAGGGATCGCCCATGCGCGGCTGTCGCGGATTACCCCGCTGTCGCGCCAGGCGCTGCTGCTCACCTCGCTCGAAGGATTTTCGTCCGAGGATACGGGCTATCTAATCGACGTCAGTCCCGCGAACGTCGATTCGCTCGTTGCCGAGGCACTCGAGGAAATCGAACGACAGACCTTGGCCGACGTCCTGATCATCGAGGATGAGCCGATCATCGCGATGGATATCGAGACGATCGTGCGTGACCTCGGCCATAACGTCACCGGAGTCGCGGTGACGCGCGACGAGGCGGTCGCACAGGCCCGCCAGCATCCGCCGGGCCTC
>DATCJM010000380.1:0-9178 GCA_036562805.1 Sphingomicrobium sp. | reverse complement strand
CTCGCGCCTCGACGCCAAGGGTCTGTCGATGACCCTCAAGCAGGCGAAGAAGTGGGTCGAGAAAGAGCGCAAGGAAGTCTGGGACATCCTCGACGAGGTGATCCGCGAGCATCCGGTCCTCCTCAATCGCGCGCCGACGCTCCACCGCCTCGGCATCCAGGCGTTCGAGCCGGTGCTGATCGAGGGCAAGGCGATCCAGCTTCACCCGCTGGTCTGCGCCGCGTTCAACGCCGACTTCGACGGCGACCAGATGGCGGTGCACGTGCCCTTGAGCCTCGAGGCCCAGCTCGAAGCCCGCGTCCTGATGATGTCCACCAACAACATTCTGTCGCCCGCGAACGGCAAGCCGATCATCGTTCCGTCGCAGGACATGGTTCTCGGCCTCTACTATCTCAGCCTCGAGAAGGAGGATGAGCCGGGCCAGGGCATGCTCCTGAGCGACATGCAGGAAGTCCACCAGGCGCTGGCGGCGGGCGCGGTGACTCTTCATTCGAAGATCATCAGCCGAGTCCCGCAGACCGACGAGCAGGGCAATACCTACATGAAGCGGTTCGAGACGACCGCGGGCCGGATGCTGCTCGGCGAGACGCTCCCGAAGAGCCACAAGGTGCCGTTCGAGACCGTCAACCGCGTCCTCACGAAGAAGGAAATCGGCGACGTCATCGACATCGTCTATCGCCACACAGGCCAGAAGGAGACGGTGCTGTTCGCCGATGCGATCATGCAGCTCGGCTTCCGCCACGCGTTCGCTGCCGGCATCTCTTTCGGCAAGGATGACATGGTCATCCCGCAGGCGAAGGAGAAGCTGGTCGAAGAGACGCGCACGCTCGTGAAGGATTACGAGCAGCAGTACCAGGACGGCCTCATCTCTCAGCAGGAAATGTACAACAAGGTGATCGACGCCTGGTCGCGTTGCGGCGACCAGGTCGCAAGCGCGATGATGAAGGAGATCTCGGCGACTCCGAAGCGTCCGGACGGGCGTCAGGCAGACCTGAACTCGATCTACATGATGGCGCACTCGGGTGCTCGCGGTTCGCAGGCGCAAATCAAGCAGCTCGCCGGCATGCGCGGCCTGATGGCCAAGCCGTCGGGCGAGATCATCGAAACGCCGATCATCTCGAACTTCAAGGAAGGCCTGACCGTCCTTGAATATTTCAACTCGACCCACGGCGCCCGCAAGGGCCTCGCCGACACCGCCCTCAAAACGGCAAACTCGGGTTACCTGACCCGCCGTCTCGTCGACGTGTCGCAGGACGCGGTGATCATCGAAGAGGATTGCGGCACCGACCGCGCCCTCGAGATGCGGGCGATCGTCCAGGGCGGTGCGGTCATCGCGTCGCTGGCCGACCGCGTGCTCGGTCGGACCACCGCCGAGGATATCGTCGACCCCAAGTCGGGCGACACGATCATCGCCGAGGGCGAGCTTCTCGACGAAGCGATGGTCGCCAAGATCGAGGAGATCGGCCTGCAGGGCGTGGAGATCCGCTCCCCGCTGGTGTGCGCGGCGACGCAGGGCGTTTGCGCCAAGTGCTACGGCCGTGATCTTGCGCGCGGTACGCCGGTCAACATCGGCGAGGCGGTTGGCGTCATCGCTGCCCAGTCGATCGGCGAACCGGGCACGCAGCTGACCATGCGGACGTTCCACATCGGCGGTGCTGCGCAGCTCAACGAGCAGTCGAACCTCGAAGCGCCGGTCGACGGCACGATCGAGCTCCGCGACATGCCGACGATCGTCGACCCGCGTGGTCGCCACCTGTCGCTGTCGCGCTCGGGCGAGATCGCGATCCTCGACATGGACGGCCGCGAGCTGTCGACCCACCGCGTGCCCTACGGCGCCCACCTGCTATGCGAGAGCGGCCATATCGTAAGCCGTGGCGACCGCATCGCGGAATGGGATCCGTCGTTCAGCCCGGTGATCACCGAGAAGGCCGGTACCGTGAAGTACCAGGACCTGATCGAGAACCGGACCATGACGGAGCAGGTCGACGAGTCGACTGGCATCACCCAGCGGGTGGTCACCGATGACAGCGGCAGCAAGTCGAAGAAGGAGTCGCTCCACCCGCGCCTGACGCTCACTGGCGAGAAGGCAAAGGAAGCGGGCGTTTACCGGCTTGCTTCCGGCGCGATCATCGCGGTCGAGGATGGCCAGCAGGTCGAGGCCGGCGAAGTCCTGGCGCGCATGCCGCGGGAGGCCGCGCGTACGCGCGACATCACCGGCGGTCTGCCGCGTGTCGCCGAGCTGTTCGAAGCGCGCAAGCCGAAGGAGAATGCGATCATCGCGAAGGTCTCCGGCAAGGTGACCTTCATGCGCGACTACAAGGCGAAGCGGAAGATCGCGATCGTGCCCGAGGATGGGTCGGAGCCGGTCGAGTATCTGGTGCCGAAGTCGAAGATGATTGAGGTCCAGGAAGGCGACTTCGTGAAGCGCGGCGAGAATCTCGTGGGCGGTTCGCCCGATCCGCACGACATTCTGGAGGTTCTCGGCGTGGTCGCGCTCGCGGAATATCTCGTGAGCGAGATCCAGGAAGTCTATCGACTCCAGGGCGTGAAGATCAACGACAAGCACATCGAGGTGATCGTTCGCCAGATGCTGCAGAAGGTCGAGATCACGGACGGCGGCGACACCACTTTGCTCGCCGGCGAGCAGGTCGACCGGCAGGAAATGGACGAGACGAACGCCAAGCTCGAGAAGAAGCAGAAGCCGGCGCAGGGCAAGCCGGTGCTGCTCGGGATCACCAAGGCGTCGTTGCAGACCCGCAGCTTCATCTCGGCGGCATCGTTCCAGGAAACCACCCGCGTCCTCACCGAGGCGGCGGTGCAGGGCAAGGTCGATACGCTCGAAGGGCTGAAGGAGAATGTGATCGTCGGCCGCCTGATCCCGGCAGGCACGGGCGCGGGCATGAACCGCCTGCGCGTTGCCGCCTCATCGCGCGATACGGCCCTGCGCGCTGCACAGCGCCGGATGGCGGAAGCCCTCGTCGCGCCGGATTCGGCCGAGGAGCTTCGGGCAGCCGAACTCGCGAGGACGCCGCGTGACGACACGGCCGGCGTCGGCGAGGATCCGCTGGCAGAAGTCGCGCCGAGCGGTCACGGTCTCGATGCCGACGCGGGGGATTACCTGCAGGACTGAGCAGGGCCTCCCAAGCAACGAAAAACCCCGCCGGAGGAACTGCTCCGGCGGGGTTTTTTTACAGGTTTACCGCCAGGCTAGCAGCGGCCGCCGTGCATCGCATTCTCGGTGCAGTTCGCGGCAGAGCCGACGTCGGTTGCTGCGCCCCGCACTGTGTTGCACGCCGCGATGGCGAAGCATGCCGCAAGCACGGCGGCGGTTACGAGTTTCTGGACCATTGTCGTCCCTCCCATTGATATTACGGAACGACAATGAATCACCGAAACAGCTGTATGTCCACTGAACTTAGTGGCAGCCGTTCCCGTTCATCGTGTTCTCGGTGCAGTTCGCGACCGAGTTGACGTCGCGCGCGGCGCCGCGAACCGTGTTGCAGGCCGCGACGCTGAGCGCGATGCCGAGCAGAACCACAGTGGTTACCTTCTGGAGCATGTTCTTTCTCCCTTCTGATGGGGATTTGTAACGCGGGGTCGCCGGAACGGCTCCATTGCGCTAGCGTTATTTTCTCGGAGGCGCTGCGGAGAAGGTGATGCGCAAGGCGGGGCTATTGCTATTGCTGGCGCTCAGCGGATGTGTGAGCGAGCATCCGGCGATCCGGCCGCTGCGGCCGCTCGAAATCGCGACGGCGCCCTACCAGCCGCTCGCAACGACCACGATTACCGGGACTTTGATGTACGAGGGCGGGTGCCTGCTCTTCCGCGATGAGCAGAGCGGTGCGCTCGTCATGCCAGTGCTGCCCTATGGAAGCACGTTCAACGGCACCGCGGTTTCCTACCACTTGCCCGGCAAGGCCGACCAATGGGTCGCAATCGCGCAAGAGTTGCTGCTGTACGGCCAGCCGCTGCAGTGGGGAACGCTCAGCGGAACGACCTATCGGCCCTTCAATCATCAATGCGGGGCTTATCGTCCGTTCTTCGTGACGGCGGTGCGTCCAGCCGACTAGACCGCGACCGGCGCCGCGATATGCGGGTGCGGGTCGTAATTCTCGAACACGAAGTCCTCCGGCTCATAATCGAACAGCGATTGGCCGCGATCCTTGATGACCAGCTGAGGGAGCGGCCGAGGCTCGCGCGTCAGTTGGAGCCGCGCCTGCTCGAGATGGTTCGAGTAAAGGTGGCAGTCGCCGCCGGTCCATACGAAGACGCCGGGCTCGAGCCCGCACTCGCGCGCCAGCATGTGCGTGAGCAGCGCGTATGAAGCGATGTTGAAGGGGACGCCGAGGAACACGTCGGCGCTGCGCTGGTAAAGCTGAAGGTTGAGACGCCCGGCGGCGACCTGCGTCTGGAACAGACAGTGGCACGGCGCGAGCGCCATCTTCGAGATTTCGCCGGGGTTCCAGGCGGTCACGATCTGCCTCCGCGAATATGGATCGCGCCGGATTAGGTCGATGAGGTTGTCGATCTGGTCGAAATGGCGTCCGTCACTCGTTTCCCAGTCGCGCCACTGCTTGCCATAGACGGGGCCGAGGTCGCCATTCTCGTCTGCCCACTCGTTCCAGATGCTAACTTTACGCTCGTTCAGCCAGCGGATGTTGGTGTCGCCGCGCAGGAACCACAGCAGCTCGACGATAATCGAGCGCAGATGGAGCTTCTTGGTCGTAAGAAGAGGGAATCCGTCCGCGAGATCGAAGCGCATCTGGGCGCCGAACCAGGACAATGTGCCGGTACCGGTGCGATCCTGCTGTTCGATTCCGCGGTCGAGTATCAGGTGCATCAGATCGAGATATTGCCGCATTGCCCGCACCCTAATGGGCGCTGCGTCAAACGGAAAGCGGGGTGAGCAGGGACGGGGAGGGGCCGCCGCCCCTGCTCGGGGTAATCGTCAGAAGTTGATTGCGGCGGAGAGGAACACCTCTCGCGGATTGCCGTAGAAGGCCGTCAGAATCCCGGTCTTGCCGAGGGTCGGGATCGGCTGTCCGTTCGCGCCGAGGATGAAGTCTCCGGTGAGCGGATTCTGGGCGAGGAAATTATAGCCCGAGACGATGTACTTCTTGTTGGCCAGGTTCTTCCCGTGCAGGCCGAATTCGTACCGGTTGCCGGCGGAGCGCCAGACGAGGTTGGCGTCCCACAGGGAAAAGCCCTTCTGATCGAGCAGCGGGGTCGCGAGCTCGAACTGCTGGCTCTTGCTGCGATATGAGACGGTGCTGTTGAGGTCGAGCCTGCCACCAGCCATCGGCGTTTCGTAATCAAGTGAACCGCTGAGCGTCCATTTGGGCGTGTTCTGGATCTTGCGGAACTTGGCGACGTCGACGGGCTTGCCGCCGATGTTGGTGATGAACTGCAGATATTTGGCGTCGAGAAAGCCGACCGTGCCGGCAAAGCTCAGCCGGTCGCCTGCATTGGCCAGGTTGCTTGCCATGCGCCAGTTGGTTTCGAGCTCGGCGCCGCGGAAGCGCGCCTTGCCGGCATTCGTGGTGATCCCGCAAAAGGTCGCGACGCCGTTGACGACGCAGCCTGCCGAGCCGGGCACCTGCACATCCTTATATTCTGCGTCGAACACTGCGGCCGCGAACTGGAGCCGATGGCTGAACACCGAGGCTTTCCATCCGGCCTCGTAGCTGTCGACCGTTTCCGGCTTGAAGGTCATGAAATTGAAGACGTCATGCGGATCCTGGCTGGGCGCCTGGGTCGACAGGCCGCGCGGATCGAAGCCGCCGCCTTTGAAGCCCTTGGAATAGCTGATGTAGAGATTGTTGTCGGGGTTCGGCTTGAAGTTCACGGACACGCGCGGGGTGAACGACTTGTCGGTACGCTCGCCGGTGAAGTCGGACGTTGGCGCGCCGAGCTGCACACCTGTCGCGTCGAACGGCGCGGATCCGCCGAGCTCGGGCGAGCCTCCGAGGATCAGGTTGCGCCTGAAGACGTGGGCGTGACGATTGTCCCAGGTGTAGCGCGCGCCGAGCGACACCGCCCACTGCGGAGTGAAGTTGTAGGTGAGATCGGTGAAGGCGGCCCAGGTCTTGGTCCTCACATCGCCGGTCGTCGCCGCGGTAAGGCCCGGAAGGATCGCCGGAAGAGTCGTGTAGAGCCGGACGTCGAAAATATCGAAGGCGCTGGCGTTGAGATAATAGACGCCGGCGACGCCCTGCAGCGGGCCCTTGTCGGCAACCAGCTGGAATTCCTGGCTGAATTGGTGGTTGCGGTAGATTGCGGGGACGTCGACGTCGACCGCGGGAGTGGCGTCGAAGTCGATCGGCGACTTGCTGTGATCCTTGCGATAAGCCGTAATCGTCCGGAATTTCAGCCAATCGTTGAGGCCGATCTCGCCGCTCAGCGCAATTCCGCCGGAACGGACGCGCTGCTTGGGATCGTTGAGGCTGCCTTCGGAATCGAACACGTTCTTGAGCGGAAGCTCACCCGTCACGAGGTTGGGGATCAGCCGGTGGCCGCCGCGCGGATTGCTGTTGTCCCACGTGTAGTCACCCGAAAGGCGGAAGAAGGCGTCCGGCCCGGGCTCGAATTCGATCGTTCCGCGTGCTGCCCATATGTTCTTGTTGTAGTTGCTCTGGCCGGTGGTGAGATTGCGGCCGAATCCGGTGTTGCTTAGGCGCGCGATCGCCGTTCCGATGCGCAGGTTCTGCGTCAGCGGAGTTGAGGCCGACGCAATCACGTCGAGCTGGCCGTGGGTGCCGACATTGGTGCGGATGCTCGCATGCGGGCCGTCGGTCTTGATTTTGGCAGTTACATATTTGATCGCGCCGCCGACCGTGTTGCGTCCGTAGAGCGTACCCTGAGGCCCGCGCAGCACCTCGATCCGCTCCACGTCATAGATGTCGAGCACGGCGGCCTGCGGGCGGTTGAGGTAAACGTCGTCGAGATAGAGGCCGACGCCCTGTTCGAACCCGGCGACCGGGTCCTGCTGGCCGATACCGCGAATGAAGGGGGTCAGCGTCGTATTGGTGCCCCGCGAAACTTCGAGCGTCACGTTCGGGGTGGTCTGGGCGACATCGGTGATGTCGAGCGCGCCCTGGCGGTCCAGCTGCTCCCCGGAATATGCGGTGACCGCGACCGGCACGTTGAGAAGCAGCTCATTGCGCCGCCGGGCGGTGACGACAATCTGCTGGTCGCTTGCTGCAGCCGCGGCGCCTTGCGTTTGCTGATTATCCCGCGTCGCCGGGTTCGTATCGGGCTTTTCCTGCGCAACGGCCGGAGTCGTGACGAGTGCCGCAACGGCAACGGTGCCGAGCATTGCGGCGCGTGCGAGTGTGACGCGCATGTTCCCTGGTTCTCCCCTACGCAGGCGACCTCGAGCGCCTGACCGAGAGGCTTTACTGAAAGTTGAAACAACTTTCAACTTGCGAACAAGCAGGATAGAAAGCTATCGCCACAGTGAATGGGGGCCGCGGTGCCAGGTGACGTGCAGACGAGTGCCGCAAGCGACGGCAAGGCGCCCCGCACGGCCCGCGGCCAGCGGACGCTCCGCAAGCTCCTCGATGCGGCTCGCGACGAATTCGGCGAGCGCGGTTTCGCCGACAGTTCGATCGTCGGAATCACGCGCCGCGCCGGCGTCGCGCTCGGCACCTTCTACACCTATTTCGATTCGAAAGAGGCGCTGTTCGCAGCGCTCGTCCGGGACATGTCGGCGCAGGTTCGCGACCATGTCGCGCCCGCGCTCAGGCAGTCGGCCAATACGATCGAAGGCGAAGGCAAGGCGCTCGCATCCTTCTTGAGCTTCGCGCGGCAGCACCGGGACGTTTACCGCATCATCGATGAAGCCGAGTTCGTCGAGCCGAGGGCTTACCGCGAACATTATGAGACGACCGCGACGCGCATCGCGGCACGCCTCATCGAGGGTCGAGACCGCGGAGAGCTCAGCAGCGATTATTCGGACGAGGAGCTCGAGATACTGGGCTGGGCCCTGATGGGTGCGAACGTGTTCCTGGGCCTGCGGTTCGAGGTGTGGTCGAGCACCGACCCGGACCTGATCGCAGAGACGATGAACAAGCTGCTTCGTTCGGGTCTCGCCGAATGAGCGACGATAGAACGAAGGGCTGGCGCGACGACTTCGTGACGGTGGCCGACGGTCTGCGCATCCATTATCGCGACTATGCCGGGCGCGCGGACAAGCCGCCGCTGCTGTGTCTTCACGGATTGACGCGCAACGCTCGCGACTTCGCCGACTTTGCCGAGCGCCACTCGCCTGCATGGCGAGTGATCGTGCCGGAGTTCCGCGGACGGGGCCTTAGCGACAAGGACCCGATCCCCGCCCGCTACACGCCCGTGACCTACGCCCACGATGTGATCCAGCTGCTCGACCAGCTCGGAATCGCGCAAGCCGTCTTCGTCGGCACCTCGCTCGGCGGTCTCGTGACGATGGCGGTCGCCGCGCTTGCGCCGCATCGGATTGCAGGAGCGATCCTCAACGACGTCGGGCCCGAGCTCAACGATGTCGGGCTGGACCGCATCCGATCCTATGTCGGCAATGACGCGCGCTTCTCCAGCTTCGAGGAAGCGGCGAGCGCGATCGCCGCGACACTCGGCGAGGCCCATCCCAACTACAACCGTGAGGACTGGCTGAGGATGGCGCACCGCGTGTGCCGCGAAGAAAAGGGCGCGGTGGTGTTCGACTATGACATGGCGATCGCGTTGCCGTTCGAGATCAAGGGACCGGTTCCGCGCATCGACATGTGGCCGCTGTTCAAGGCGCTCGGCCAGAAGCCGCTCCTGGTTATTCGGGGCGCGATCAGCGAGCTGCTGAGCGCCGAGGCATTCGAGAAGATGCACGAAGCAGTGCCGGCGATGAACTCGGTGACGGTTGGAGGCGTCGGGCATGCGCCAATGCTCGACGAGCCCGAGGCCGCCGCGGCGATCGACCAGTTCCTCGCCTCGCTCGACCAATGAAAAAGGGCGGCCCCTGGGGAGCCGCCCTTCCTATTCTGGTAGCTGAGAAGCTTACTTCAGCTCGACGGTGCCGCCGGCATCCTCGATCTGCTTCTTGATCTTCTCGGCCTCTTCCTTGTTCACGCCTTCCTTGACGGGCTTCGGAGCGCCTTCGACCAGCGCCTTCGCCTCGCCGAGGCCAAGGCCGGTGATCGCGCGGACTTCCTTGATC
>DATCJM010000363.1:0-5509 GCA_036562805.1 Sphingomicrobium sp. | reverse complement strand
AGGACCATCGGCGCGGCGAACCGGTTGTGCGTGCGCCAGCGCATCGTGCCGCAATCGTGGATCTGCTCCGTCGCCGGCTCGGCATATTTGCGGAACTGGATTTCCGGCACGGGCATCAACCCGGCGAGCGCCATTCCAACGGAGCGGCCGACGATGCCCTCTTCGTTGAGGCTGGTGTCGAACACGCGCTCGCGCCCGAATTTCTCCTGCAGTCCGAGCGTGACTGCGTGCACGCCGCCCTTGGGTCCGACATCTTCGCCAAAAACCAGCACACGCGGATTGGCCTCGAGCTCCTGGTCGAGCACCCGGCGGATCGCGGTGACCATGTTGATCCGCTGGCCCGTTCCCGCGGGTTGGTCAGTCGACTGCGGGGGCGCGTACCCGCTGTTCAAAAGGCCGCCGACCTTCTGCATCTCGCCTTCGAAGAAGACGTTGCTTGTCACCTCATCGGGCGACGAAACGCCGCGCGCCTCGGCTTCCGCGACCGCAGCCTGGACCTGCCACGCCGTTTCCCGCTCGAGGCCGCTCCACGCCTCGTCGCCGAGCTGGACGCGTGCGCAATGTTTCTTGAGCTTGGGTAGCGGATCGCGCGTCCATTCAGCCGCAATTTCCTGCTCACTCTTGTAGGCTTGCGTATCCTGCGCACTATGGCCTTCGAGCCGCGGCACCGTCAGCCGGAGCAGCGCCGGCTTACGATGCTTGCGCACGTGGCCGACCGCCTGGTCGACGAGCTTCGCCGCTTCTGCGGGATCGGTGCCGTCGCCGCTGAAAATGGTCAGCCCCTTGAAGCTCGCCAGATTCGCCGCAATGTCCTTGCCCGGCGTCTGATATTCCGACGGAACCGAGATACCGTAGCCATTGTCCTCAATGTAGATGAGCAGCGGCAACGATTGTGTGGTTGCAATAGTTAACGCAGACCAAAATCCTCCGGTCGCGCAGCTCGCGTCACCGCCGAGCACGACCGAAATCGCGTCGCTCGGGCCCTCGCCCAGTACCAGCTGCTTGTAGGCGATCGCCTGCGCGTAACCTGCCGCGGGCGTGTACTGCGCCCCCACTCCGCCGGCCATGGGGAAGGCATGAGCCCCGCCATCATTCGGATAGTTGAATACGACTCCGATATCGCGCCCGTTCGAATAGCCCCCCGACAGGCCCATGCCCGACCCGAGCGCGTCAGCGAGCGATACGCCAAGCGCGAGGAGCACCGGCCGCGAGCGGTAGTAGCCGAAAACGCCGTCGCCATCCTTGAGCTGAAGCCCCAGCAGCACCTGCGCCATGTCGTGGCCGCGCGCGCTGAACTGGTAAAGGACCTTCTTCGCCGGAACGAGCTCCTGTTCCTCGATCCGGTCCATCTCGCGGCTGGTCAGCACCAGCCTCGCGACCTCGCGCCAGTCCACTTGAGTCGTGACTTTGCCCGGATCGCGGTCGGCCATGATCAGGAATCCATCGCCCCGATCACGGCGGCGGTAAATCGGTCGATCTGGTCATCGCCCATGCCGACGACGTTGAAGCGGCCGGAATCTGCCATGTAGATCGCTTCGTCGGTGCGAAGCTTCAACACCTGCTCCTTCGACAGCGGGAGCATCGAGAACATGCCGTACTGCCGGCCGATGAAGGAGAGGCGCGGATCGGCCGCCGCGACGCGCTGGCGGACCGAATTGATTCGGTCGCGCATCGCCGTGAGCTCGACCAGCCAACGGTCGTGAAGCTCGGGATCGTCGAGCACGATGCGCACACTTGCCGCGCCATGGTCCGGTGGCATCGACCACATCTCGCGGGCAATCTGGAACAGATGGCCCATCGCCGTCGCGCTTGCTTCGGCCGACCGCGTCTTCACCCACAGCGATCCGACCCGATCGCGATACACGCTGAAATTCTTGTCGCAGCTCTGCGCGATGATCATCTCGTCGCAGCTGTCGAGCATCAGGCGAGCGCCAAACGCATCTTCGTCGAGCCCGCGCCCGAACCCCTGGTAGGCGATGTCGATGAACGGAATCAGGCCGCGCTCGACAACGGCGTCGCGAACCTGCCGCCATTGTCCTTCGTCGAGATCCGCGCCGGTCGGGTTGTGGCAGCAACCGTGGAGAAGCGCGATGTCGCCCCGCTCGCCGGAGCGCAGCGCCTCGATCATGTCCTCGAAGCGGATCGCGCCCTGCCCGCGCTCGTAATAAGGAAATTCGACCGGCTTCAGTCCGACCGCGCGAACGATCGGCGGATGGTTGGGCCAGGTCGGCCCTCCGATGAACACCTTGGCGTCGCGGTTCGCGGCGGCGAGCAGCTCGAAGCCCAGGCGAAGCGCGCCACATCCGCCCGGAGTCTGCAGCCCCGCGATGCGGTCGTCCTCGGCGTGCTCGCCGAGCAGGATCGGCCGCAGCAGCTGCGTGAACCTCTTGTCGCCCGCGCTTCCGAGATAGGCCTTGGTCACTTGCGTCTCGCGCAGGCGCTTCTCGGCTTCCTTGATCACTTTGAGGATCGGCGTGTTGCCGGCGCCGTCCCTGAACACGCCGACACCCACGTCGATCTTGTCGGCACGCGGGTCGGCATTGACCATCCCGATCAGCGCGATCAGCGAATCGTTGGTGACGGGCGGAAGATCGCCGAGCCCTCTGGCCCGTTCATCGGTGGTCGACAGCATGGCCAAGCGATTAGCGCGACTAGGCGTCGTAGTCGACGGCCACGCCGTCGCCGATCGGGACCGACTGGCACGTCAGCACATAGCCGTCCGCCACCTCTTCGTCCGTGAGGCCATAGTGCACGGCCATTTCGACCTTCCCTTTCGTGACTTTCGCACGGCAGGTTGCACACACCCCCGCCTTGCACGCGAAGGGCGCGGGAAGCCCTGCGGCGCGCGCGCTGTCGAGGATGTTGCCGGCCGTGAACGGGACGCGGCGCGTCCGTCCGTCGAGAGTCACGGCGACCGTGACACCCTGTGCCTGCGTCTGCAGCTCGGCGATTTCGCGAACGACGGCGCCCGCCGGCCGGTCGGCGGTGAAGCGCTCGATATGTATCCGTTCCCTGGGAACACCGCGGTCGAGCAGCGCCCCTTCGGCTGCATCCATCATCGGACCGGGACCACAAATGAACCAGCCGTCGACGTCGGCCGCATCGGGCACGAGTGCCGGGATCGCTTCGTCCAGCCGGTCACGATTGAGCATACCGTTGAACAGGTCGATGTCCTGCTCCTCGGCATCGAGGAAGTGGTAGATTTCGAAGCGCCCGAGATATTTGTCCTTCAGCGCCGCAAGCGCCTCGAGGAAGATCACGGAGCTGCTGTCGCGGTTGCCGTAGAAGAGCGTGAAGCGGCTGTTCGGCTCGCACTTCAGCACGGTCCTGATCAACGACATTACCGGCGTGATTCCGGATCCCCCCGCGATCCCGACCAGGTGACGCGATTTGCCACCTATCTGTGTCGTGAAGCTGCCGTGCGGCGGCATAACCTCGACCACATCGCCCGGCCTCAACGCATCGCCGACCCAGTTCGAAAACAGCCCGCCGCCGATCCGTTTGACGGTCACCATCCAGTCGTTTTCATCAGGCGCGGTACAGAGCGAATAGTTCCTCCTCACCTCCTCGCCGTCGATCGTCGCGCGCAAGGTCAGATGCTGCCCGGCCTTGAACGCAAACCGCTCCCGCAGCTCAGGCGGCACCTCGAAGCGAATCGAATTCGCCTCGCTCGTCTCGGGCACGATTTCCGCGACCCGAAGCGAATGGAAATGCTCCGCCATCTACCAGGTCGCGTCGGGATAGGTGCGCGGCAGGAACTGCATCACGGCGAGGAGGTGGCCGAGATGCTCGCTGTGGTGACCGCGCCGACCGCCTTGGATGGGACGCTGGTCAGGCGGCGGTTGCAGTTTCGCCTCGGCGAGGACGGCAGCGATAGCGGCTCGATATTCGTCCTCGAAGCTACGCGGATCGGGCGAAATGCCGGCATCGATCGCGGCCTGGAGGCCCTCGTCGACCTCGAACAGCTCAGGCACGAATCGCCAGTTCCACTCGAGACCTTCGGCCATCCGGCGCGCGCTCTCGTCCGTCCCGTCGCCGAGCCGGATCGTCCAGTCGCTGGCAAGGTCGCGATGGTAGGCAACCTCCTTCACCGCTTTGTGTGCGAATTCGCTCAGGAACTTGTCGCTCGATTGCTGCAAGCGCTGGAGCAACATGTGTTGCCACGTGGTGTAGAGAAGGTGGCGTGCGATCGTCTGCGCGAAGTCGCCATTGGGCTGCTCCACCAGCAGACAGTTGCGGAAGTCGAGCACGTCGCGGTGAAAGGCGAACCGATCCCCCTCCCCCGCCTCGCCGAGCAGCAAGGTCGCCTGGCCGATCAGGTCGAGCGCGAGGTTCGCGAGGCTGATGTCGACCTCGAGCACCGGCCCGTGCCCGCACCATTCGCTGACGCGCTGGCCCAGCACCAGCGCGTCGTCGCCGAGACGCAGGAGAGTATCGGCGCGGGGATCGACGGCAATTGCTTCCAACGTTGAGGCCAAAACAAACTCCGTTCGGGCTGAGCCTGTCGAAGCCCTGTCCTTCACTTGTGACCTAAGAACAAGAGCGGCCCTTCGACAAGCTCAGGGCGAACGGCGAAGCTAGATGTGCTTCACCTCGTCCGGAATGTCGTAGAAAGTCGGGTGCCGGTAGATCTTGCTCTCCGCCGGTTCGAACAGCTCACCCGCTTGCTCGGGATCGCTCGCGACGATCTCGTTCGACGGCACCACCCACAAGCTCACACCTTCGAGGCGCCGCGTGTACGTGTCGCGCGCGTGGGCGAGCGCGAGCTCCGCGTCAGGAGCATGAACGCTGCCAACGTGGCGATGCGAAAGGCCGCCTTTAGAGCGGACGAAGACTTCCCAGAGCGGCCAGTCATTCATGCACGGTCCTTCGATACGCGACTTCGACTTCGCTCAGCCGCTACTCAGGACGAGCGGAAAAGAAAACCGCTCATGCTGAGTATCCGCGCTAGCGGCGTATCGAAGCATCACGCGGCCTTCCTCGCGCGGCGCTTCGCCTCGTGCGCAGCAGCGGCTTCACGAACCCAGGCACCGTCGTCCCAGGCTTTTCGACGCGCCGTCATCCGCTCCTTGGCGACCGGTCCCTCGCCGCGAACAACCGCGTAGAATTCCTCCCAGTCGATCTCGCCGAAATCGTAGCCGCCCTTCTCCTCGTTCCACTTGAGCTCCGGATCAGGGACGGTCAGCCCGAGGAAATCCGCCTGCGGCACGGTGATGTCGACGAATTTCTGGCGAAGCTGGTCATTAGTCTCGCGCTTGATCCGCCAGCGCATCGACTGCGCCGTGTTGGGCGAATTCTCGTCGGGCGGCCCGAACATCATCAGGCTTGGCCACCACCAGCGGTTGAGCGCGTCCTGGGCCATGCGTTTCTGCTCGGGCGTGCCCTTCGCCATGGCGATCATGATCTCGTAGCCCTGGCGCTGGTGGAAGCTTTCTTCCTTGCAGATCCGCACCATCGCGCGGGCGTAAGGGCCGTAGCTCGTTCGCTGCAGCGGCACCTGGTTCATGAT
>DATCJM010000357.1:0-3081 GCA_036562805.1 Sphingomicrobium sp. | reverse complement strand
CCACACCTCGCCCTTGCGGACGATGAAGAAGTGGGTCGAATTGCAGGTCGCGACGAAGCCCAGTGGATCGAGCATCAGGCCTTCGTCGGCGCCCGCCTGCGTCGCCTGGATCGAGGCGAGGATGCAGTTGAGCTTGGAGTGGGAATTGATCTTCTGGTCCTGCACCGCCGGGTCGCCGCGGCGGACATGGACCGTGAACAGCTTCAGGCCGCGCTCGTAGATCGCCGGGTCCGGTTCCTTGTACTCGGGGATGATGACGATGGTCGCGCCGGACACGACCACGCGCGGGTCCTGGTAAGGCGTCGAGCGGACGCCGCGCGTCACCAACAGGCGGATGTGAACGCCCTCGGTCATGCCGTTCGCGTCGAGCGTTTCGTACAGCCGCTTCGTCAGCTCCTCGCGGGTGAGTCCGATGTCCATCGCGATCGCTTTCGCGCCCTCGAACAGGCGGTCCAGATGGCGGTCGAGAAAGGCGATCTTGCCCTTATGGACGCGGAGCCCCTCCCACACGCCATCGCCAAGCATGAAGCCGCTGTCGAACACCGAGACGACGGCCTCGGGGCGAGGCTTCAGCTCACCGTTCACGTTGATGAGGATCGAGGCGTTCCGCGGGTCGGAGACGTCGTGCATCGATTGAGCCATCACGCGTAATCCAGCTGGCTTGCGGCGCCTTCCATCGGCCTCACGAACAGGCGGTGGACGTGCGGCCACCGGCGCTTTGCCTCGTCCTCGATGTGGCAGACGATCCGCTCGACCTCGGCAGCGCGAAGGTCGTCATCGAAGTCCACGTTCATCATTACCGTGATCTGATCCGGCGACGAGTGAAGCGTGAGGACATAGCCGACTCCGACTACGCCTTTGAGGTCGCAGGCGAAATCGCGCAGGTTCCGAACCAGCTCAGGGTCCGCGGCCTCGCCGATCAGCAGCCCCTTGGATTCGTAAGCGAGGAGCGCGGCGGTGAAGCCGAGAATGATTCCGATCACGACCGACGCGGCGCCGTCGAAGAAGGGATCGTGGGTCAGTTGCGACAAGAGCAGGCCGATGGCGGCCGCGACGATCCCGGCCATCGCCGCGCCGTTTTCGAGCAGGACGATGAACGCCGGCGGGTCCTTCGAGCGGCGGATGGCTTCGAACCAGCCGAGGTCGCCCTTCGATTTGCGGAAGTCGTTGTAGGCCTCAATCGTCGACCATCCCTCGAGCAGGAACGCGATGAGCAGCACTGCATAGGCAATGACGCGCGAGACCGCCGGCTCCGGGTGCATGATGTGGAGCACGCCTTCGTAGACCGACACGCCGGCGCCGAGCGAAAAGACGAGGACGGCGACGACGAAGCTCCAGAAATATAGCTCCCGGCCGTATCCGAACGGGTGAAGCTTGTCGGCAGGACGCTTTGACGCGCGCCGGCCCCACATCAGGAGCAACTGGTTCACCGAATCGACGACGCTGTGCACGCCCTCCGTCAGCATCGCCGAGGAGCCCGTGATCGCGGCGGCAACAAACTTCGACGCCGCGATTCCGAGGTTCGCCGCCAGCGCGATGACCAGGGTGCGAGTACTGGCGGTCGGCGCGCTCACTCTACGGTGCCCGGTCCTTTCACGAGGTCGCCGCCCTTTACCACCGCGTCGACATGCTCGAGCAGGCTCACGTCGCGCAGCGGATCGCCGCGCACCGCGACGATGTCGCCGTAGCGGCCCGGCTGCAGGATACCGACATCGTTGCGGGACAGCGCTTCGGACGCGTTGAGCGTCGCGGCCTGGATCGCCTGGAGCGGAGTCATTCCCCACTGCACCATCTTCGCGAACTGCTTGCCATTGTCGCCATGCGGATAGACGCCCGCGTCCGTTCCGAAGATCATCTTTACCCCGGCTTTTACCGCCCGCTGGAAGGTCTGACGCTGCTTGAGGCCGACCATCCGCTCCTTGTCGAGGCTCTGCTGCTCGGTCCCGTTCTTGGTCCCGGTCGCAAGGATGTAGTCGTCGTTGTAAATGTCCATGTCGAACCAGGTGCCGTGCTGCTTGGCGAGCTGGATCGTCGCGTCGCTGGCCAAACTTGCATGTTCAATGGTGTCGATTCCGGCGAGGATCGCGTCGTGGATGCCCTCGTCGCCGTGCGCGTGCGCAGCGACCTTGAGGCCGAGCATGTGCGCCTCGTCGGCGATCGCCTTCATTTCCTCGTAGCTCAGCTGCTGCGCGCCGACCGCGTCGCCGAGCGAGAAGACGCCGCCGGTGGCGCAGATCTTGATCACCTCGGCGCCATATTTGTGGACCCAGCGGACTTTCTCCCGCGCCTGCTCCGGACTCGTCACGATGCCGGCCGCCTGCTTGTCGGCGCCGAGCGAGGGCGGAAGGCCATCGGTGTCGTCGCAATGGCCGCCGGTTGCGCCGAGCAAATAAGTCGCAGGGATGATGCGCGGGCCGACGATCCAGCCGCCGTCGATTGCCTGTTTCAGCCCGACATCGTCGAAGTCGCCGGAGCCGACGTTGCGCACCGTCGTGAAACCCGCGTCGATGTCCTTGCGCGCATTGTACGGCCCAATCGCCGCCCAGAAGCTGTCGGTGTACTTCAGTCCCGAATAGCCGCCGACGGTGGCGAGGCTGTTCATATGAACGTGCATGTCGATCAGGCCCGGAAGCAATGTCTCCCCCGGAAGGTCGATATGCTTCGTGCCCGCAGGCAGCTGGAGCGAGGCGAGATTGCCGATCTGCTGGATCTTCCCGTCGTCGCCGATGACGATCGCCGGATGGTCGATGTAGCGGCCGGTGGTCACGTCGAGCATGCGGTCGCCCGTGACGACGGTCACCGCCTGCGCCGACGTGGCACTCAGCAAAGCTGCGGCTGCAGCGACAATCCAGCTCTTCATGACGTTCCCCCCTCGAAAGTTGCCAAAGTTCACAATCTCACGCGCGCGCACGCGAGGCGCGCCTGCAAGCCGCTGGCGCTTAGACGCTTCGCGAAAGACTGCAACATGCCCATGCGTCGCTGCATGGCACAGGAGCCGTCGTGTAGGACAGCCGCTTCGTTCGATCAGATGTGGATAACGCGGCCGAACGCGGCGAGCACGCTTTCGTGCATCATCTCGCT
>DATCJM010000335.1:0-4750 GCA_036562805.1 Sphingomicrobium sp. | reverse complement strand
GATCACGAAGAACCTTGCGGGACCTGATGCGGGCATCAGCCACACCATCAGCGCGATCAGCCAGCCGGCGAACAGCGCCTTGACGCCGATGACCGCGAACCCCGGCTCGACCGCCTTGGCGCCGAGGTCCGTGAACGCCCGGACCGCGTCGGGCTGGAAGACGTGCGGAATGGACGCGGCCGCCGCGAACAACAAGGTCGCTGCAATGTTCGCCACGAAGACGAGCGCCCAGTAGCGCGCGACGTCGGACATCCGATGCGTGCCCTTGAGATAGGGCAACATGACGGTGAGCGTCGTCTCGGTGAAGAGCTGCTGCCGGCCCATCGTCACGAAGATGAAGCCGAGGCAGTATCCGAAGCACGCGACGAGCTCGCGCCACGGCGCATCGGGAAGGCGCGCCTGCAGCAATCCCTGGCCGAGCATCGAACAGCCCATCGTCAGGCCTGCACCGATGCCTGACCAGCCGACCGAAGAGACCGGCCGCTCCAGTTCCTCCGTTCCCTCGAGCCTGATCGCTTCGTGGACCACCTTGGCAGTGGTGCTCGACCGGTCGTCGGCCTCCTCGATCTCCCGATCCGAGAGCGGCGACCTGCGCTTTTCACGCTGAACCAAATTCTCTCGATCGGGCATTCGGCGCACTCCTGGGAATGGAGGGCGCAACTCGTTGCGGCGGGTTTCGGTCCACCGCCGCAACCATTTCTTCGCCGGTGAAGCGACGCACTAGATCGACTCGGGAAGGAACCCGACTCGGGTCCGATGCATTTTCGCAGCAAAAGTCAATAGACAAAATACAGGTGTAAAATGAAGAAGCTAGCCCTTGCGCTGGCGCTGACGGGCTCGTGCGTTCTTGCGACTACCGTCGCTACGACGCCGGCCTCTGCGCTGGAAACCTACCAGGCCCAAATGCAGGCCAGCGACGCGGCGTCGCAGGCGCGGGTCGACATGCTCGATGCGTTCGGTCCGAAGGACCTGAGACCCGGCCAGTTCGTGTGGCGCGACGTGCCCGAGAGCGCCGGACCGGAGCGGGTGGTCATCAGCCTCTCTGACCGGTTGGCCTACCTCTATCGCGGCAACACCCTGATGGCTGCGACCACCATCTCGACCGGCCGCGACAGCAAGCCGACACCGACGGGCATCTTCTCGATCTTCAAGAAGGCCGAGATGTATCGCTCCAAGAAGTACGACAATGCGCCCATGCCCTATGCGGAGTTCTTCGATCCTGCCGGGATCGCGCTCCACGCCGGCTCGGTCGCCGTCGAGAGCCACGGCTGCGTGCACCTCCCGAGCGCATTCGCGAAAAAGCTCTATTCGGTGACCGACGTCGGGACACCGGTCTTTATCGGCGCGTAGCTGCCGAGGGTCGCGCCGCGTGATGGGCGCGGCCCCAGTCCTTTCCCCGGACGCTCCCGGCGCAGTTGCTCCTGCGCCGGGATACGCTCATGCCGACGTGAGTTGAGCGTTCGAACCCATTCCTATCCAGGAGAATAAGATGGCCAAGAAGGCGACGAGTAAGAGCGGGACGAGCAGCAAGGGGCGATCCGCGAGCACTTTGGTTGCTCGCAAGTCCTCGTCCGGCGGCAGCGGAGGCGGTTCCCGTTCGCAGGACGGCATGGGCGAAGCATTCATCAAGCTGCTGCAGAGCCCGCTGGTCGCCGAGCTCGTCGCGGTCGCGGCGACCGCGGCCCTGGCGGCGCTCGCCGAGCATGGCTTTACGACGGCGAACGAAAGCACCCGCAGCAAGCGCGCCGGCAAGGCGGTCAAGGAAGCCGGCAAAGCCGCGGCGGCGGCGGTCGGGCGGCGCCTTGCGAACGAGATCGAGGAGATCCGGCAGGCCGCTAAGGACGGCGCAAAAGCGTAACGCGAGCAGCGCCGACGTTGCGCGTCGCGTCCACGGTCAGGCCGCTGCCGTCGACGGCATCGTTGCGCCTGGTTTCGACGCTGAGCCAGCCGCCCTTCGCCAGCCAGGACGCTTCGACGATCGAGCGAACAACTGCACTCCCCGCACCCTCGCCATAAGGCGGGTCGGCGAAGATCAGGTCGAACGGCGCCGAGCGCGGAAGCGCAAGCGCACAGCCCCGCAGGATCTGCACGCGATTACCGGCGCCGAGTCTGTCCGCGTTCCGGCCGATCGCCGCTGCGGCGGCGGTGTCGGTCTCGACGAACGTTACGCTTGCGGCGCCGCGCGAAAGCGCCTCGAGCCCCAATGCTCCGCTGCCCGCGAAAAGGTCGGCCACCCGCAGCTCCTCGAAGCCGCCGAGGCGGCTGGCGAGCATCGAGAACAGCGTCTCTCTCACACGATCCGCGGTCGGCCGCGTCGAGCTCCCGGGCGGCGCGTCGATCGTTCGTCCGCGCCACTCACCGGCGATGATCCTCACTTGAGCGAGCTTCGGAACGATTGCAGCTCCGTCTCGTCGATTTCATCGACTCCGCCTGGGTCGAGGCCCCCAATTCCGAATGGGCCGTAGGCGGTGCGGATCAACCGTGAGACCTGCAGTCCCAGGTGCGCGAGAACCCGCCTGACCTCGCGGTTCTTGCCTTCCGTCAGGCTCATCTCGATCCAGCAATTGCTGCCCGTCCGCCTCTCGAGGTTCGCGTTGATCGAGCCATATTGAATGCCGTCGATCGTGATCCCTTCGGCGAGGCGCTCGAGCTCGTCCTGGCTGACGCGCCCATAGGCCCGCGCCCGATAGGTCCTGACCACCCCCGTCCGCGGCAGCTCGAGCTGGCGCTTGAGCTCGCCGTCGTTGGTCAGCAGCAACAGTCCCTCGGTCATGAAGTCGAGCCGCCCCACGGGCATCAGCCGCGGCAGGCCTGCAGGCAGGCGGTCGTAGATCGTCGCTCGTCCCTTCGGGTCCCGCTCCGCCGTGAGCGTGGCCTGCGGCTTGTAGAAGCGGAACAGCCGCGTGGCCGCGGCAGCCCGCACCGCCTTGCCGTCGACCGTGACTCCCGAAAGATCGGTCAGCAGCGTCGCCGGCGTGGTCAGCTTTTCGCCATTGAGCGCGATGCGGCCTTCGGCGATCATGCGCTCGATTTCGCGCCGCGAAGCGATTCCGGCGCGCGCAAGCAGCTTCGCGATGCGCTGCGGGCCGCCCTCGTTGTGCGGCGCTGCGGCAACAGTGCGGCGCGGCTTGTGGCGCGGCGGCACAGGAGGCCTTCTCGTTCGTTGCGATGGCGGTGTCATTGGACGGGGTTCTGAATGCTGTTCGGTAAGCGCAAGCAAGTCGTCAAGCGCATCTTGATCGTCGAGGACGAACCGCTGACCGCGTTCGACAATGAAAATATGCTCGGCGACGCCGGTTACGAGGTTGTTGCGACCGTCGACGATCTCGGCGAAGCGCTCAAGATCCTCGAAGCCGAGCAGATCGACCTGATCCTCAGCGACGTGCGGCTGCGCAAGGACCAGACCGGCATCGAGCTCGCCCATGCCGCGAAGAAGCGCGGCGTCCCGACGCTGTTCGCAACCGGCCATTCCTATCCCGAGGCATCGCAGGTCGCGGTCGGCTGCGTGATGAAGCCTTACAGCGAGCGCCAGCTGTGCAAGGCGATCGAATGCGTCGACCGGCACCTCCAGGGCGAGAAAGTGAAGGCGCCGAAAGGCGTCGAGCTGTTCATCGCCGTCGACCAGGCGGACTAGGTCAGCTGCATTCGGTTCAGCGTGGGGCTAGGCAGCGGGTGAAACCTGTCTAAGGTTTCACGTTCACGGCACGGCGGAGGGGATCGATGGCTGGCGAGCGGCCCAAGGGTTGGAAGCTCCTCAAGGCAGCGCTCGCGACGCGCAAGTCCGCGACGATGCTGGCGTTCGGCTTTTCGTCGGGGCTGCCGTTCGCGCTCCTCATCGGCACGCTGACCGCCTGGCTCGGCGAAGTCGGGGTGAAGCTGGCGACGATCGGCATCTTCTCGTGGATCGGCCTCGCCTATTCGTTCAAGTTTCTATGGTCGCCGGTCGTCGACCGCGTGCCGATTCCCGGCCTTGAACGGTTCGGTCGCCGGAAGAGCTGGATCGCTTTGTGCCAGACGGTCATTGCGGCGTGCCTCGCGCTGCTGGCGATGACCAATCCGGCGACATCGATCGGCAATTTCGTTCTGATCGCCTTCGCCGCCGCCCTTGCGTCCGCAAGCCACGACATCGCCATCGACGGGTGGCGGATCGACCAGGCCGACGAGGAAGCGCCGATCGAGCTGCTCTCGGCGCTGACCCAGTTCGGCTATCGCACGGCGTCGATCGTCGGCGGCGCAATCGCGCTCGTGATGGCGGCACGGATGAGCTGGCCCAATGTCTATCTGGTGATGGCGGCAATCTTCATCGTCCTGCTGCTGGTCACCCTGACGGCGCCGGACACCCCGCGGCCGGAGCGCCAGAAGCTGTACGGCGCCCTTGCCGAGCCGGGCGCGCTCAAGCCGGGCATACGGTCGTTGCTCCTTGGAATCGTCGGCGTGAGCTGGCTGTGGGCAATCGTTCGTCTCGTCACTTTCGCGGTGTCGATGCTGGAGCCTGCCGCGCCGGGTGCGACGCCGCCGTCAGTGGCCGATTTCACCAAGACCTGGGGCGTGCTGATCATCATCGCCACGGTTTTCGTGCCCCTCGCGGTCGCCGCGATTGCAAACCGGCTTGCGAAAAGCCCCGACAGGGTCCTTTCGGCGCCCGATCGCACGCACAGCCCGGGCCGCACGATCACGAACCATCTCTATTCGGCGCTGGTCGATCCGCTCGCGGAATTGTCGGGTCGGATGGGCTGGGGCGTCCTCGCCG
>DATCJM010000322.1:0-6303 GCA_036562805.1 Sphingomicrobium sp. | reverse complement strand
ATCTGGAGAAGAAAAACAATGTCGAGCTGGTGAAGGGCGTCGACCGCGCTTCGACAACGACCGTCGCCGCCCTGCGCACGGCGGTCACGGTCGCCCAGGCAATGTCGAACCAGAAGCTGGTGCTCGAGCAAATCAGTGCGCTGAATACGACCACCGCCGGAATGATCGATTCGACCGGCGAAATGCTGCGCACGCAGACCGGTGCCATCCACGAGCAGGCGGCAACCTCGACCATTCCGCTGGAGACGCTCCAGCGCGCGTTCCAGAACATCTACGACACGATGGACCAGATCGATCAGTTCAAGCTTCAGGCGCTCGGCAACATGAAGCAGACCGTCGATACCCTCGGCAAGGAGGTCGAGAAATCGAAGGGCTACATCGCTCGGGCCGAGGGCGTGAACCAGGCAAAGCTTAGCGGGCCGGCAACGTCGCCGCTGACACCGATCGAGGGCAAGTGACCGAAGTCACCGACAAGGTCGAACGGGCCATCGCGCGCTTCGATCGCGTCACCCGCCAGCTCGATCAGCGCGACGGTCCCGCACGAGCCGCAGCACGGCGCGAGCGGCAGCGGCTGAATGCCGGCGTCGGGCGCATCGCGGCGAAGGTCGTCTGCGCGATCGCGCTCATCTGGCTCGCGACGATCGTCCTTGGACTGTTCGTAGTTCCAATCGGGATGAACGGCTTCCTGGTCGCACTCGTGGCAACGGCCGCCGTTGCTGGCTTGATCATAGCGCGCGGCGGGCGGCAGGCGGTTGCGCCTCCCGCCCCGTCGGCGGACTTGCCCAACGGCGCAATGGTGGAACGTTTCGACTCCTATCTCTATCGGGTCCGCCCCGCGCTTCCGGCGCCGGCGCAGGCTCAGCTGGATGCGATCGCAAGCGTGCTGCCGCCGCTCAGGCAGACGCTTGAGCGCGTCGATACCCTCGACCCGCAGGCGCAGGACGCACGGCGCCTGATGTCCATTCACCTGCCGGGCCTGATCGAACGCTACGCGCACGTCCCTGCCGCCTACCGCAAGGAAGAAGACGGGGAAGGCAAGACCGTCGACGAACGGCTGGTGGAAAGCCTCGCGGCCGGCCGCGCTGCTCTTGCCGAAGTGTCGGAGCAGCTAGCACGCGCCGACATGGCGGCATTCGAGACCCAGGGACGATTCATCCAGTCTCGATACGGCGAGCAGGGCATCGAGAGTGAAGACGCCTCAAGCACTTAGCGATTGCACGAGGCGTTTACGCCGCCCATGATACCGCCCAGCTAATCGCGGGCGGAGGCTGAGGGGTGCAGCTTGCCTTGACCAGGACGGGAGACGTGAAGAACGGCGGTTTTCGCCTGCCGCCGGTCGTCCCTCCGTTCAACGCCGCCAGCTACCGCATCTTTACCGCGCTGTGGGTTTTCGCGTTCCTGCTTGCGATCGCCGGTCCGCTGATCGGCTTCTATCACCGCTACACGGAGCGCCCCAACAATTCGCAGCTGCTGCTCGGGAGCCGGGCCGGCTTCGCGGTGTCGCCGCGCGACGCGACGGCCGTTCGCTTCACGGTTGGGCCGGAGGCAGAAACGGCCGGGATCAGGGCGGGCGATCACATTGTCGCTGTCTATGGCCTGCCCCTGCCGCGAACGATGCCGGTCAACGAGGAAGCGCTCGCCGCCCACGCGAACGATCCGGCCTACATCGCGATGGGCAACGTCCTTTTCGGCACCGATAACTCGCAGGTCCCGCTAACAATTCGCGATCCCGATGGGCGATCGCGCGACGTCACCGTCACCACCGGCGAGCATCATATCGACGCCGGCGCGCAGAAGCTCGGCATCTCCCCGCGGTGGCTGAGCTTCATTGATCTGCTGCAAGTGCTTTTCTACCCTTTCCTCCTCTGGGCTGCCTGGCTTCTTCACCGGCGAAATTCGCGCGATGTGATCAGCTCCCTGCTGTCGATCGCAGTGCTGCTGAACATTGCCGCAGAGCAGCCTTCGTCCGTCTTCCTTGCGCTCGTCGGCGTGCCCAGGCCGGTCAACGTCGCCATCTATGACATCGGGAATATCCTCCTCCTGACGGGCATCCTGCTCTTCCCGCACGGCAATCTTTCGTGGCGCGTCGTCGGATTGATCGCCTGCCTGCCCTTGCTGCTGTTCCTGCACGGCCAGGTCTATCAGAGCTATTTCATCTGCTTCATGATCATCGGCGTGCTCGCGATGCTCCGCCGGTTGCATCGGACGGAGTCGAGCGAACAGCGCCAGCAAATCCGCTGGGCCCTCCTTGGGATCAGCGCGTATGCCGTGCTTCGCTGTACTTCGATCATCTGCGACTATTTGAAATGGTCGACTGACAGTTTCGGCCATCAGCTTCTTGTCGAGATGGCGGCCGGCATCAGCTTCGCGCTCGCGGCCCTGTTGCTTCAGCTCGGCTTGCTCGTCGCCCTCCTTCGCTACCGGCTATACGATGCGGAAACCGTCATTGGCCGATCCGTGAATTTCGCCATCATCACATTGGGAGTTGCCGCGATCTTCGCGGCTGCCGGCGATGCAGTGAAGCAGATCGTCTACAATTACTCCGGGAACACCAACAACGAAGGCCCGATCATCTTCGCCGCGGCGCTTGCGACGATCATGATCAACCCCATCCAGGATCGCGTGCAGCGCTGGTCCGAGAGGCGTTTCCAGAAGAACCTGTTCCTGCTTCGGAACGATCTGCCGCAGAGCGTCCGCGACATGCGTGAAACCTCCACGCTATCGGAAATGCTGGACGAGATCCTGGCGCAGGTCGATCGCGGGGTCCGGGCAGTTCGCTCGTCGATGGTCGTCAACGGCTGCGTGCTCAGCACGCGCGGCCTCACCACCGACGAAGTCGAGGAATGGCGAACCTCGCCCGTCGCGCAGGACTTTAAATCGGACCACTGCAAGCCTTCCGACAAGCAGTTCCCGATCCGGGTGCCCCTCGTTCCGAGTTCGGACAAGGAGGAGCCGATCGGTTATCTTCTGGTCGGCCCGCGGCCGGACGGATCGATCCCCAGCCACCAGGAACAGAAAGCCCTGCGCGAGGTCTCGGAGGAAATCGCTCGCGCAATCCGCACGGTGATCAAGCGCGAGGCGCGCGAAGCGCAGATCGCCGAGTCGATTGCCGACAGCGCGCGGCGCATCGAGGCGCTCGAGACTTTGCTCGGGTCGGCGACGAGGCGCCCGGCGCGAGCGCCGAGAACTGCTTGAACTTCCTTCTTATTTGACCTGCGTTCATTGACCGGACGAAAGCGCGGGAATAACGTCGCGACAAAGCCGCACCTAGGTTCGACTCGGCCGCGCCATTAGGCGTGGGGGCAATTCGGTTGGGATCTTGGACGAGGGAGCTTGCAAATGGCCGGTAAAGCAATGCTGTGGGGCGCAGCAATCGCGTTTGCCCTTGGATCGACAGCCGCGATTGCGAACGTCGTGGTGGTGAAGTCGCTTGGGCCCTCGGCAAAAGCCTATCCTCCCGGAAAGACGCTTCCGCCGAGCGCGAAGATCACTCTCCAGGGCGGGGACATCGTCACGGTTCTGGGCCCGAGTGCCGCGCAGACCTTGCGCGGGCCTGGCAATTTCGACGCAGGGCAAGTGAGCCTCGCGTCGGCCGCCGGTCAGCGCGGCCGGTTCGGCGCCCTTCGGGCGGCCGAGGTCGCGCATAATCCGAGCATCTGGGACATCGACGTCAGTGGCGGCAAGGTTTGCGTCAACGACTCGTCAAAGGCGCAATTGTGGCGGCCGGACAGCGACGCCGACGCGACGGTGACGATCCGATCAGCCGACGGGAAGTCGCAGCAGCTGACCTGGGCCGCCGGGAAGGCATTGACAGCGTGGCCGGCAGCATTGCCGATCAAGAACGGCGCGAGCTACCAGATCGAATGGCCGGATAGCGGCGATACGAGCAGCCTCGATGTGGTCACTGTCCAGTCGCCGCCCGCGGACCTTGTCGGTGCTGCGCAGGTGCTGATCCAGAACGGCTGTCAGAAGCAACTCGATTTGCTGGTTCAGAGCGCGAGCAAAGGCGACGGCAAGAAATTAGCCCGCGACTCCGGTCGATCTAAGCTGATCCAGTTCGGCCTGGCTAAGACCAAGGCTGCCAAGCACCATGTCCGTGTGCTCGCCGAGCGCGGGCGGCGGCAAATCCGAGTCGGCCCGTTCGCCGTCCAGGCGGACGGGCGAGCCCACGAACGGTACGCCAGCAATTGTCCGCACGATCTGCCGATGCTCGGCCTGGACATCCTGCAGCGCCTGGCTGATGCGGTTGATCGGGCCGGCCGGAATGCCCGCCTCCTCGAGCTGCTGCAGCCATTCTGCGGCCGGCTTCTCGCGAATGGCCGCGCTCATCAGTCGGACCATTTCGTCGCGGTTCGCGACTCGCGCTTCGTTTGACGCGAACCGCTCGTCGGTCGTCCATTCCGGATGGCCGCACATAGCCGCAAGACGGGCGAACTGACGCTCGTTGCCGACCGCGACGATGATCGGCTGATCGGCTGCATCGAACGGTTGATAGGGAACGATGTTGGGGTGCGTATTGCCCTGCCGCGGCGGATCCTTGCCGGACATGAGCGCATTGGACGCCTGGTTCGCGAGCATCGCCAGCTGCGTATCATAGAGGGCCATGTCGATCGTGGCGCCCTCTCCCGTTTTCTCCCGACGGTACAAAGCCGATACGATCGCGACGCAGGTGTAGAGGCCGGTGAACAGGTCGACGACGGCGACGCCCACGCGCATCGGCCCGCCGCCCGGGACTCCGTCCGGCAGCCCCGTAATACTCATCAGACCGCCCATACCCTGGATGATATAATCGTATCCCGCGCGGTCGGCGTAGGGCCCGTCCTGGCCGAAGCCGGTGATCGACGCATAGACAAGCCGCGGATTGGCCCCGCGAAGGGATCGGGCATCCAGCCCGAACTTCTCGAGCCCGCCGACCTTGAAATTCTCGATCACCACGTCGGCCCGTTCAGCAAGCTTGCGGACCAGCGCCGCTCCCTCGGGCCTCGAAAAGTCGATCGCCGCCGACTTCTTTCCCCGGTTGCAGCTCAGGAAATAAGCTGCGACGCGCTGATCACCCTCGCCGTGCCAGGGCGGACCCCAATGGCGGGTGTCGTCACCGGCGCCGGGCCGTTCGATCTTCGTGACCTCCGCGCCGAGGTCGGCGAGCAATTGCGTGCACCACGGACCCGCGAGCACTCGGCTGAGGTCGAGGACCTTGATGCCGTCGAGCGGCCTCAATGCCGGCGCGTCCAGAACCGCCGGTCGGCAAGAACAGCCTGCGCCGCATTATGCCCGGGCGCTCCCGTGACGCCGCCTCCCGGATGCGCTCCGGAACCGCACAGATAGAGGCCCTTGAGCGGCATTCGGTAATCGGCGGCGCCGATCATCGGACGCGCGCTGAACAATTGGTCGAGCCCCATCTTGCCGTGGAAGATATCGCCGCCGATCAGGCCGAAGCGGCGCTCGAGATCCAGCGGCGAGTGGATCTGGCGGCCAATGATCGACTTCGCAAAGCCCGGCGCGTGGGCATCCACGGTCGCAATGATCTGGTCGGCGGCTTTCTCGCATTCCTTGTCCCAGCTGCGGCCCGGTCCAAGGTCATAGCGGAAGTGCTGGCAGAACAGGCTCGCGACGTGCTTGCCCTTTGGCGCAAGCGTGGAGTCGAGCGTCGAGGGAATCAGCATCTCGATGATCGGCTGCTTTGCCCAGCCGTTCACCGCCGCGTCTAGATAGGCGCGATGCATGTAATCGAGGCTCGGCGCCATGATGATGCCCGCGGTGAGGTGATTGCCCTTCTTCGGCAGCACCGTGAAGGTCGGGAGCTCAGACAGGGCGACATTCATCCGGAACGTCGCGCTTTCGCACTTCCATCCGTGCATTCGCGACGCGACATCCGCCTCGACCGCGCCGTGTGGGACCAGCCGGTCGAACAGCAGCTTCGGATTCACGCCCGCCACAACAGTTCGAGCGCGCCATGCTTTGCCCCCCGCAACCACGCCGGCCGCGCGTCCTCCATCGACGATGATTTCCTCGACCGGCGTGTTGAGGAGGATGTCGACTCCGGCCTCGCGGCACGCGCGCGCCATCGCCTGGGTGATCGAGCCCATGCCGCCGATCGCGTGACCCCAGGCGCCGGGAACGCCCGCCGCTTCGCCGAACAGATGATGGAGCAGCACATAGGCTGTGCCCGGCGATTGCGGCGACGCGAAATTGCCGACCACGCCGTCGAATCCGAACAACGCTTTCGTGAGCTCGCCTTCGAAATGGCGGTCGAGAATGTCCGAGGCGCTGCGCACCGCGAAGTCATGGACGATTCTCGTCTCG
>DATCJM010000167.1:0-4009 GCA_036562805.1 Sphingomicrobium sp. | reverse complement strand
GGGCCAGACCGAATATCTTAGGGTCGCGATCCGTTCGATACGGCAGAAGCTCGAACGAGAGCCGTCGAAGCCGCGGCTCATCGTCAACGAACAGCGTGTCGGCTATCTCCTCGTTGGATGAGCGCTGGCATCACCGCGCGTCGTTCCGGAACACCTCGCCGCCCTTCATCACGAAGTTGACGTGCTCGGCGGCGGCAACGTCACGGGTCGGGTCGGCGGGCATGGCGACGAGGTCGGCAAGGAGGCCGGGTTTCACCTGCCCGCGGTCGCTCAAGTGAAAGATCGACGCATTGCCTGAGGTCGCCGCGATCATCACGTCGGCGGGGGCCATTCCGGCGTGCTGCATCGCCTCCATCTCGAGCCAGTTCTTGCCGTGCGCGAAGACTCCGACGTCGCCGCCCATGCAGATCTTCACGCCCGCCTTCATCGCCATCTGGAAGGAGCGCCGGTTCTCCTGCACGCTCTCGGGCGCCGGCTCCTGGCCGTTCCAGTTCTGGAAATATCGCGCATAGGCTTCGGACGCGCCGAGCGTCGGGCACAGCGCCGTTCCGCGGTCGTGCATCAGCTTGAAGACTTCGGGCGTGCCGCCATAGCCGTGCTCGACCGTGTCGACGCCGGCGAGGATCGCGCGGCGCATGCCCTCGGCCGTGGTGGCGTGGGCAGCCGCGATCCGCCCGGCATCGTGCGCGACCTGGACCCCCGCGGCCATCTCATCCTCGGTGAGCGTGGGCCGAGACGGCTCGCCAGGAAGGTAATGATAATCGGCGTACATCTTCACGACGTCGGCCCCGGCGGCGATCTGGTCGCGTGCGGCGGCACGCATTTCGTCCGGACCGTTCACTTCCTCTGCGCCTTGCGGGATCTTCACGCCGGGCTCGAAGCCCTTGGGACCGTAGGCGCCGCGGGCGACGTTCGCCTTGGTCGCGACAAGCATCCGCGGGCCGGGGATGATCCCCTGGTTGATCGCCTGCTTGATCCCGACATCCGCATAGCCCGCGCCTTCGGTGCCGAGGTCGCGTTCGGTCGTGAAGCCCGCCTCGAGCGTCTTGCGGACGTGGACGACGGCGCGCGCGGTGCGCAGCGCGAGCGGCTCATGCAGGACCTGATCGTCCCACTTGGTCTCGTTATAGGGGTGGAGGAAGATGTGGGAGTGGCCCTCGATCAGGCCGGGCGTCAGCGTTTCGCCCGGCAGGTCGATCACTTTCGCGCCGGCAGGAACGGCAAGGTTCGGCCCGACCGCAGCGATCTTGTCGCCTTCGACGAGCACCTGCCAGCCGACATGCGGGCGAGGATCGACGCCGTCGAACACCTGCGCCGGCCTCAAGAGGATCGGCTCGGCAGCGGCGGGGATCGCGACACTGGCAATGGCAGCGGCCATGACGATGAGAGAACGCATCAGAACCTCCCCGGTTTGCCGTAGCCTAAGCGCAAAAGGTCTGGGCCGCCAAGGCCGCCAGAGTGCAAAACTAGGGTGAAGCGCAGCAGCCTTCCTGCCCGTTCTCGCGCGCCTGCTGAACCGGCGGGCAAGGAACGTCGCCGTAGCTGCAAAAGACGCAGCAATCATCCTTCAGCGGCTTGAGAACCGCGCCGCACGAACGGCAATCGTAGAAATACTGGCAGGCGTCGGTCGGCATCTTCTCCGTCGTCCGAACGCCGCACTCCGGGCAGGTCAGCTTGCTTTCGAGGTCAGGCATAATATTTGGCGAGCACGAGCAAGGTGAAGCCGACGAGCCCCGCGAGGAAGATGCTCCGCCTGAACCAGGGCCGCGAGCAAAGGGCCTCCGGTTCGCAGTGCTTCGGTGCACGCACCGCTACGCCGACGCTGCCGAGCAATCCTACCGCCGAAACTGCAGTGAGAAGCCCACCGTGCGGCTCGGATGCGAGTGCGATGGGGGCGAAAACCAATGCTGCGCTTCCGAAGAGAAAGGGGAGCGCGCAGCAAGTGGCCAATGCGAACGCCGCGGCCACTCCGCTTGCGACCAAAGCCACGGCACCGGTGGATTTGAGACCGTCAGTCATTCGCGGCGGTAGAGCGTATGCCCGAAGCAGACGCAATCCTCACCATCTGCTTTCGACCCATTGCAGACACCGGCAGGGTCGGACACAAACGCACCCTTGGTTGAATCAGCTGCGGACGACCGTCGCAGGATTGGGGGGACATGTGAGCGTCGAAATGAAAATCAGGAGCCACAGGCTGGCGAGTACCCTGCTTGCGTGCAGCGCCTTGTTCGTCGCGCCACAGGCTTCGGCGGCACAGCCGGCCGGTGGGACGTTCACGATGGAGCAGGTGATTTCCTATCCCTTCGTGCCGGAGCTGGACGCGGCCGAGAAAGGCGACGCGATCGCCTTCGTTCGGGTGCTCAAGGGCGTTCGCAACGTGTGGGTGGCGGAGGGGCCGTCATTCAAGCCGCGGCAGGTGACGCAATATACGGCCGACGACGGGCAGGAAATCACGCAGCTGACCTTCTCCCCGGACGGCAAGCACCTCGTCTATGTGCGGGGCGGCGACCACGACGCGAACTGGGACTCCAAGCTCCAGCCCGATCCGGATTCGTCGGCGACCGAACCGAAGGTGACGATCTGGGCGGCGAAGCTTTCGGGCGGAGCGCCGATCAAAGTGGTGGAAGGCGATGCGCCGGCGATCTCGTCGCGCGGCGAGCTCGCCTACATCAGCGACAACCAGGTGTGGACCGCGCCGCTCGCGGGCAAGGGCAAGGCGAAGCGGCTGTTCTTCGATCGCGGCGATGACGGCGACCTCAGATGGTCGCCCGACGGATCGAAGCTCGCCTTTGTTTCAGATCGCGACAGCGACGATCACAGCTTTATCGGAGTCTACGACCTCGCGTCCAAGACGCTGACCTATCTTGCGCCATCGACTGATCGGGACGGCTATCCACGATGGTCGCCGGACGGCAACCGCATCGCATTTGCGCGGCAACAGGGCAGGGGCGGCGCACCCAAGCCTTTGCTCAAGCGAACGCCCGATCCGTTCTCGCTATGGGTGGCGGATGTTGCGAGCGGGCACGCGAGCCGCGTGTGGCAAAGCCCGGACACGCTTCATGGCTCGTTCCCGCAGACTGCCGGCGAGGTGAACCTCAACTGGGCGGACGGCGACCGGCTGATCTTCCTCGCCGATCTCGACAACTGGCCGCACCTCTATTCGATTCCCGCGAGCGGCGGGACGCCGACGCTGCTGACGCCCGGCGACTATATGGTCGAGCATGTGGCGATGAGCCGCGATCGCAAGTCGGTAATCTTCGATGCGAACACAGGCGCGACGAACGGCGACGAGGATCGCCGCCATCTGTTCCGGGTGCCAGTGGATGCGCCGACACCCGTTGGGCTGACGAGCGGAACCGGCCTCGAATGGTCGCCGGTCGCGGCAAGCCCAACGAAGATCGCGTTCGTCGACGCGGGCGCCGCAGCGCCACCATCAGTGTCCGACATTGGAATGGACGGCAGTGGCCGGATCGATCTTGGTGCCGGCAGCGTGCCGAGTGAGTTTCCGCAGAACCAGCTGATCGCCCCGCGCGCCGTGACCTTCCAATCGGCGGACGGTTTCACCGTCGAGGGCCAGCTGTTCGACAATGGGAGCGGCGCGAAGAAGCCCGGGATCATTTTCGTCCATGGCGGCCCGCCGCGGCAGATGCTCCTCGGCTGGCATTACATGGATTATTACAGCAACAGCTACGCGGTGAACCAATATCTGGCGAACCACGGCTATGTGGTGCTGTCGGTCAATTATCGCCTCGGGATCGGCTACGGCCACGATTTCCACCACCCGCCGCATTCAGGCGCCGCCGGCGGAGACGAGTATAAGGACGTAGTCGCCGGCGCGAAATATCTGCAGGCGCTAGGCGACGTGGACCCTGCCAAGATCGGAATCTGGGGCGGGTCCTACGGTGGCTATCTGACGGCCATGGGTCTCGCCCGCAATTCCGACATCTTCAAGGCCGGCGTTGACCTGCACGGCGTCCACGACTGGTCCTACACGCTGGGAGCGCGGCTG
>DATCJM010000302.1:0-1721 GCA_036562805.1 Sphingomicrobium sp. | reverse complement strand
GCTGGGACACGCCTTACCCGCACGCCTACGAATGGGCCTATTTCCCGGGGCCCAAGCGCATGAAGAAAGCCCTTGAGAAAGTGATGGCCGACTGATGCGGTACGAATTCAAGCTTCCGGACATCGGCGAAGGCATTGCCGAGGCGGAGATCGTCGCCTGGCACGTGAAGGTCGGCGACATGATCGAGGAAGATCAGCAGATCGCCGACATGATGACCGACAAGGCGACGGTCGAGATGGAAAGCCCGGTTGCCGGGAAGGTGATGGAGCTCGCCGGCGAAGTCGGCGACCAGGTGCCGATCGGGTCGGTTCTTGCGGTGATCGAGACCGAGGGCGCGGACCGTGCGGCAGAGGCAGTCGCCGACAGCAAGGACGAGCGGCCGCTAGCCGATGGCGCGGTGGAGGCCACGCCGGCACAGGCCGAGGAGCTGCCGGTCACCGTCGGCGATGCCGGGACGGCGGTGAAATCAAAACCCGTTCGCCCTGAGCCTGTCGAAGGGCTGTCTTCCTCTTCTACCGAGAAAGAACAGGACAGTGCTTCGACAAGCTCAGCACGACCGGCTGGTGTGCACGTGCTCGCTTCACCCGCGGTGCGCGCCCGCGCTCGCGATCTCGGCATCGACCTTGGCCAGGTAAAGACGGCAGGCGACCGCATCCGCCACTCCGACCTCGACGCCTTTCTCCTCTACAATGGCGGCACCGTCTCGAGCCGGCCGGCCGCTGCTCCGCGCAAGGACGAGACGGTCAAGGTCGTCGGCCTCAGGCGCAAGATCGCCGGGAACATGGCCGAGGCGAACCGGCGCATCCAGCATTTCACGCTCGTCGAGGAGTTCGACGTCACCGCGCTCGAGGAAGCGCGGGCGATGATGAACCGCGATCGCGGATCGAACCCCAAGCTGACGCTGCTGCCGTTCCTGATCACGGCGATGAGCCGGGGCCTCGCCGAATGGCCGATGCTCAACGCCACCTTCGACGACGAAGCGATGGTGATCACCCGCCACGGCTCAGTTCAGATGGGTGTGGCTACGCAAACTCCGAACGGCCTGATGGTGGCGACGATCCGCGACGCCCAGGCGCGCTCGGTATGGGAGCTCGCTTCGGAGATCCTTCGGCTGTCCGAGGCGGCGCGGACCGGCAAGGCCAGCCGCGAGGAATTGAGCGGCGCGACCTTCACCATCTCCAGCCTCGGCCCGATGGGCGGCATCACCTCGACTCCGGTGGTCAACCCGCCCCAGGTGGCGATCGTCGCCGTCAACAAGATCGAGGACAAGCTCGTCCCGCTCGGCGGCGAGATCGAGGTGCGCAAGCGAATGAACCTGTCGCTCAGCTGCGACCACCGCGTCGTCGACGGCTGGGACGCGGCAAGCTTCATGCAGACGCTGAAGGGCTATATCGAGAACCCGCTGCGGCTGCTCAGCGCCTAGCGCTCACTTCTTCTTCCCGAGCTCGTGCCAGCTTTTTTCATGGACGTCGACGCCGTGCTTCTTCGCGGCCGCTTTGATGCGCTTCCAGGCTTCGTTGCGGTCGTCGTCGCTGACGCCCTCGACCTGGTCGAATCGCGCGATCGCGTTGCGCACGTGGTCGGCGTCGTTCAGCGGCTCCTTGCGCTTGTCCGGAAATGCGTAATCGCTGTCCTTCAATTCTTCGCGGTCCTTGGCGTCGAGTTCGCTCATCGTCGTTCTCCTTCAGCACGGAAAACGCACGCTTCCCGCCTCCGGTCCA
>DATCJM010000294.1:0-4118 GCA_036562805.1 Sphingomicrobium sp. | reverse complement strand
ACCACCACCTTTGCCCATCGCGAATCTGCGCTCGCGGCGATCGCGAAAGTGAAGGCGATCCATGAGCAGGTCAGCGGCACCTTGCCCGACGGCCACGGGTATCGCGCGACCGACCCGGCGTTGCTGGCTTGGGTCCATGTCGCCGGCGCAATCAACTTCCTCGATGGCTGGCGGCGCTATGGCGAACCGGCGATGAGCCGTGCGGACCAGGACGCCTACTTCGCCGAAAGCGGCGAGATCGCGCGGTTGCTGGATGCCGATCCCGTTCCGCCCACGCGCGCCGAGGCCGAGCGCCTGATCCGCGACTTCCGCGGCCAGCTCCGCGCCGACGAGCGAACGCTCTCCTTTCGAGACCTCGTCCTCAAGGCGCCTGCGCCTTCGGTTGCGGGCGCGCCGGTTCAGATGCTCCTGATGGGCGCCGCGGTCGACCTGCTGCCGCCGTTCGCAAGGGACATGCACCGCTTGAACCGCCCCGCTTTGCCCCCCGTTGTGCGCGGCGCGACGTTAGGCGTCGCCCACACCATCCGCTGGGCCTTCGCAGGCGAGCACTACCGCGTACGAAGATGAATATTCGACGCGTCAATTGCGGGTACAGCGCGCACGTGGCAAGCCCGCGCCCAATTCGATTTGGAGTGAGACGATGTCCCTGATCGGCAAGTTGGTCAGCAAGCTGATCACCAAGGGCAGCATCACGCTGCACACGCCCGGCAAACCGCCCGAGACGTTCGGGCCCGGCGGGGGCCGGCATCTCACGGTGCGCTTCACCGACAAGAAGGTCGCGTTCGACATCATGAAGAACCCGCGGCTCGGGTTCGGCGAGACCTATATGGACGGCCGCCTCGTGATCGAGGACGGCACCATGCTCGACCTGATGCGGATGATCGTCGGCTCGAACCGTTGGGAAAATGGCGGCGAGGGCCGCAAGACGCTGTCGAAGGCGAAGGGCCGCCAGAGCCTCGCCAAGCTGTTCAAGTCGAACAACCTCAAATGGGCTCGGAGGAACGTCTCCCATCACTATGATCTCAGCGACGAGCTGTACGAGCTCTTCCTCGACGAGGATAAGCAATATAGCTGCGCTTACTGGACCGACCCCGAACATGAGACGCTCGAGCAAGCCCAGCTCGACAAGAAGGCCCACATCGCCGCCAAGCTCGCGCTCCGGCCCGGCCAGCGCGTGCTCGACATCGGCTGCGGCTGGGGCGGCATGGCGCTGTTCCTGCACAAGGTCGCCGGTGTCGACGTCCTCGGCGTCACTTTATCCGAACGTCAGCTCAAGATCGCGCGAGAGCGCGCCGCGGCGGCGGGCGTGTCCGACCACGTCAAGTTCGAGCTTCGGGATTATCGCCTGCTCGACGAGCAGTTCGACCGCATCGTCTCGGTCGGCATGTTCGAGCATGTCGGCGCGAAACATTATGACGAATTCTTCGCGAAATGCCGCGAGCTGCTGAAGCCCGACGGCGTCATGCTCCTGCATACGATCGGCAAGCTCGGCGACGCCGGAACCCCCGATCCCTTCACCGACAAATATATCTTCCCCGGGTACCACCTCCCGTCGCTCAGCGAGATGACGGCAGCGAGCCAGAACTCACGGCTGATCGCGAGCGATATCGAAACGCTGCGACTCCACTACGCCTACACGCTCGAGCATTGGCTCGAACGGACGGAGAAGCAGCGCGAGGCGATCGTCGCGATGTATGACGACCGCTTCTTCCGAATGTGGGAATATTATCTCGCCGGCGGGATCGTGATGTTCGAGGACGGCGCGGCCTGCAATTACCAGGTCCAGTACGTCCGCGACCGCAATGCGCTGCCGATCACGCGCGATTATATGGCGGAGGCGGAAGCCCGCTATCGCAAGGCCGGCGCGGCGAAGCCGTCGGCCAAGCCGGCCCCGAAGCGCGCGACGAAGAAGAAGCGCTCCGAAGCGCCCGAGTTCGCCAAGTAAAGAAAAGGCCCGGCGCGCGTGGAGCGGCCGGGCCCTGTCCGGATCAGTGCTTCGCGGCGGGCGTCTTCGCCTGGCGCTGGGCCTTGAACATCTGAGCGGCCTGCTGGCGCTCCTGCGGCGTGATCGTGCCATCGTGGTTGAGATCGACACGGTCGAAGCGGGCGAGCGCCGCCTGCTGCATCTCGGCGAGCGTCACCTTGCCGTCCTTGTTGGTGTCTTCCATGTCGAACATCCGCGTCGCCATTCCCCCGCGCGCGACACTCGCCTTCTCCATGCGGCCCTTTAGCTGCTGGCCCATGGTCTCGAACTCGGCGCGCGTGAGGACGCCGTCCTTGTTGGTGTCGGCGACCGCCATCAGGCCCTTGAAGCCGGTTGACTGCGCCGGCGCGGCCTGAGCGCCCTTCGCCTGCGCGCGCTTGGCGCGGAGCGCATTGACTTCGGCGACGGTGATCTTGCCGTCGTGATTGGTGTCCATCCGATCGAAGATCTTCGACGGGTCGAAGGCCTGGGCACGCTGCTGCGCCTTCTGCTCGCGCTGCGCTTCGATGGTGCTTAGCTCGTCCTTGCTGATGAAGCCGTCATGGTTGGTGTCGAGCTTGGCGAATGCCGCGGCCATGCGCGCCTGGACCTCGGCCCGCGTCACCGTCTGCGCCGCGCGCACGTGACGCGCGGTCTGCGCGGGCTTGGCGAGGGTGCCGGTGGTCGGCGTCTCGGTCGTCGCCGCAAGCGCCGTGCCGCCCGCAAGAATGGCGGCGACGGCGCCGCCGAGAAGATACTTGTTCATCAATATGCCTCCAATTGGATGCCCGCGCCCTAAGCCAGGCAAGCTGTATGCTCGTTGAACTTGCCCCGAGCGGCGCGTCCGACACTGATCTTGCCGTATAACTTTCGTTATGCAATCTCCCCCCTCGCTCGGTTTTGGATGATTCGCCGCGTTGGGAGGGTGACATGCACCGAGTGCTCCAGCTTCATTTCGGACCGATAGCCTAACCGCGCCGGCGTGGCTTTGGCCGAGCTTCTCAGCCGCATCGCGGCCGAGCTCGCGTTGTTCGCGGGCGTCGGCTTCCTTGTGTTCGCCGCGAACGATCTCCTTGTCGACCTGATCTATTTCGCCCGCGCGATCTGGCGCGCGCTGACGGTCTACACTCGCTATCCACGCGCCTTCGCGAGCGAGCTTCCGACGAGCGGCGAGGAGCGGTTCATCGCGATGTTCGTCCCGGCCTGGGACGAGTCCGCGGTCATCGCGTCGATGTTGCGCGCGACACTCGGCCGCATCGAATATCCCAATTACCGGATCTACGTCGGCCATTACCGCAATGACCCGGCGACTGCTGCTGCCATTGCAGCCGTCGCCGACGAACGGGTCGAAAGCGTCGAGGTCGATGGAGATGGCCCGACGACCAAGGCCGACTGCCTCAATCATCTTTACGATGCGCTGGTTGCTTACGAGCTTGAGTCCGGCCGCTCAGCCGGGGCAATCGTCCTCCACGACGCAGAAGACGTCGTCCATCCGCTTGAATTCAAAGTCTTCGACCGGTTGATCGACCGGGCTGGAATTATCCAGCTCCCGGTTCTCCCGCTGCCCGATCCTCATTCGCGCTGGATCGCCGGCCATTATTGCGACGAGTTTGCCGAGGCCCACATCAAGGAGCTGGTGGTCCGCGAAGCCGTAGGTGCAGCGATCCCGCTCGCCGGCGTCGGATGTGCGATCGCGCGCAGGGCGCTTTCGAAGCTGGCGGCCAGCCGCGACGGCAAGCCATTCGCCAGCGCCAGCATGACCGAGGATTATGAAATCGGGCTGATGATCGGCGCGCTCGGCCTGAAGACGATGTTCGTCCGCTTGCCTGCCAGCCCCGGTCAGCGCGGCGTCGTCGCCAGCCGCGGGCATTTCCCGGCGACGCTCGGCGCCGCAGTCCGGCAGAAGGCGCGCTGGCTTGGCGGCATCGCGCTTGCCGGCTGGGACCGCCTCGGCTGGAGCGGCGGCATCGGCGAGCGCTGGATGCGCATGCGCGACCGGCGCGGGCCGATGGCTGCCGTGCTCCTCCTCGCCGCTTATCTCGCCGCCTTCCTGTGGTCGCAAATCTGGGTTGCGGAGGCTCTGGGCGCCCCAATCAAGGCGCGCTTCAGCCCGAGCCTCGTCGAGCTTCTGACGATCAACGGCTGGCTGCTCGCG
>DATCJM010000287.1:0-1849 GCA_036562805.1 Sphingomicrobium sp. | reverse complement strand
GTTCAGGTCGACATAAGCGGCCGTGCGTTCGACGGTGACGTCGCCAACGACTTCGCCCGGCGCCGTCCCCGCCGGCCTCAGCGTCAGTCGAACCGTGTAGCCGGGGAGATCGCTCGCGAGCAGCAGATACCGCTCGGCATCATAGCGGTTGAACACCGGTTCCTTGGTCAACTGATTGAGGTAACCCGCGATAATTCGCTCGGCGCCGGTCGCATCGCCGCGCACCCGGACCTGAGTCAGGTGCGCCATCAATACGTCGAAGCGAACCGTGCCGTCGGTGATCTTCTGCTCTGGAACCTGGACCGCGGCGATATATCCGGCGTTGCGCAGAATCGTCGCTGCGCGATCGCGGATATCGCACACGACCGAGATCGGAACGTCGCGACCGATATAGGGCCCATATGCACTGAGCAGCTGCGCGCGCGTCAGGCCCTTCAGCCCGTCGAACTCGGCATTGCGGACGACGAAATGGATCGATTTGAATTGCGGGTCATCGAGAGCGCAGGGCGCGCGCTCGATCCCGCCTTCGACCTCGAGTTGCGGACTACGCGGGGCGACCGGCGGCGAGACCGGACGAGTCACCTCCTCGCGCGTCGGCGGAAGCCGCGTCGGCGCAACCTGCGCGGCAGCCGGCACAGCGGCAGTCAGGACATATGTGGAAGCGAATAGATACGCGATTCCAAGACGCGAACCGCGCGCAATTGCCGCCCCTGAGTACCAACCGAGTTTCACCGGGGCGCCCCCTCCCCGTTAGAGAAAATCCCGAGTCGAAATCGGATTTCTTGCCATTTTAGAGCAATTTGCACTGTCGGCGGCAACACATATTTAACTACGTTTATTGGACGCAGCTTCAACTCTGTCCCGAAGCGGGATTTTTAACTGGACCTGTTCGCCACTTCGCGCATTGTCCGCAGCAATGGCGAAACGCGACGAAATCCAACGTTTGTCATGGCCCTGGTGGGCGCCGTGGGCGCTGCTTGCCGTCGCACTTACTTCGTTGCTGACCGTGGCAGCGACGCTCAACGACATCTTGTAAAAGGGTGGTCGCGGCGCTTCCGCCGGAGCCGCCGCAATCGGCGATCGTCGTCACCGGCAAGGCGCTCCCTGATCCGAAGGCAGAGCGCGTCTACGATGTTCAGCGGATCACGCGCCTGCGGATCGAGCGATCGCCGAGTCACGAACTCGATCAGCTGCTGAAGGAGATTCCGGGTCTGCAGCTGTTCCGGCGCTCCGATGCGCGCAGCGGCCACCCGACGAGCCAAGGCGTCACGTTGCGCGCGCTTGGCGGTAATGCCTCCAGCCGCGCCTTGCTCGTGCTCGACGGCGTGCCCCAGGCCGACCCGTTCGGCGGATGGGTCAATTGGCCGGCTTACGACCCGCAAGACCTGGCGGAGATCCGCGTCGTGCGGGGCGGCGGAAGTGTAGCGAACGGGCCGGGCGCGCTTGCCGGTACGATAGAGATGACAAGCCGCTCGGACACAGGGCTGTCCGGAGAGGTGGACGCAGGCAGCCGCAACTCGCTGGAAGCTCGCGCTCGCCTTGGCGTCGAGGCTGGAGGGGGCGTCCTCAGCATCTCCGGTCGCGGCGAGCGCAGCGACGGCTTCATTCCGGTTACCGCGAGCACCCGCGGCCCTGCAGACGAGCCTGCGCCGTACCACGAGTGGAGCAGTCGAGCGCGCTGGGTTGCGCCGGTGGGCAGCTCGACCGAGGTCCAGGCGAGCATCGACGGCTTTCATGACTCGCGGACGCGGGGCACCGACTTCAGCGTCAACCGCACCAATGGCGCGGACGCTTCCGCGCGACTGGTGGGCCACGGCTCATGGCAATGGACGGCACTCGCTTACTGGCA
>DATCJM010000286.1:0-3920 GCA_036562805.1 Sphingomicrobium sp. | reverse complement strand
CAATGAAACGCAACGCATCGGGTGGACGCATCCGTGGCGGTTCGACGATCAGCCAGAAGACCGCGAAGAATGCGTTTCTGTGGAACGGTGGCGGCTATGTCCGGAAGGGTACCGAGGCCTGGTTCACCTTTCTGATCGAGCATCTGTGGGGCAAGCGCCGCATCATGGAGGTCTATCTCAATCTCGCCGAGACCGGCATCGGCACTTATGGCGTGAACGCCGGCTCGGAGCGCTATTTCGGGCATGACGCGAGCGCGATGAGCGCGACGGAAGCGGCGCGGATCGCTGCGGTTCTTCCGCTTCCGAAGAAACGCGGCGCAGTCGCCCCAAAGGGGTTCACCCGCCGCTACGGCAATATCATCGCCGCGCGCATCCCTGCGGTTGCCGGCGGCGGCCTCGATGCCTGTGTCTATGCCGGCGCCTCGGCTCCTGCGAACAAGGCTCCGCCGGCGGTGTCGAAGGCGCCAAGGCCGCAGCCGGGCGCCGAATATGAAAGCTCGAAGCCGCTCCCGCCCTTAGCCGACGTCGAGAAACAGCTCCCGCCTTCTGCACAGGAGCCGCCACAGCCTGAGCAGGCCCCGCCTTCGACAAACGACGCAGCGCCGACGGAGCCGTCGAACAGCTTCTGACCGGCACGCCGAATGGTGGCGAGAACGGGCTTCCTGACAGGAACGCGGCCCCTCGCCTGTCCGTTGAAACGGGTAAATCCCAGCAAGGAGGAGCCAATGGCTACGCGTACCCAAAGCCGGACCGGCAATCGAAGCAAGTCGAACGACAGCAGCCGCAGCAACCGTCGAAGCGGCAGCGGCAACAATGATCGCAGCGCGTTCTCATGGGGCGGCGACGCCGGCCCGCTGATCGCTGCAGGGCTCGCCGGCGCTGCGATCGGAATTGCCGCCAATTACGGCCGCAAGTTCGTCACCCAGGCCGTCTCCGGTGCCTCGGGCGACTGGGACGAGGTGCTCGCGACCGAGCACGACATGACGCTCGCCCTGTTCGACAAGCTGCTGGCGACCGATTCCAGCCAGACCTGGAAGCGCAGCATGATGCTGATGCAGCTCACCCACGCGCTCGACAAGCACGCGCATGAGGAAGAGATGGTCGTCTATCCCGCGCTCCGCGAAGCCGATCAGACCGTCGAGGCCGACCAGCTCAACGGCGAGCACGGCTATATCAAGACCTTCCTCTACGAGCTTGGTCAGATGGGCCCGGACTCGCCCGACTTTCTCGACAAAATCCGCGAATTCCGCGAACTCGTCGCCCGCCACGCGAAGATGGAGGAAGAGCAGGTCTTTCCGGCGTTCAAGCGCAGCCTCGACGACGAGCAGAACGCGATGATCACCTCGCTCGTGAACAAGGACGGCTTCTGGCAGGCCTAGCTTACTAGGGCGAGCCTCGGAGGCTCCTGGGCCGAGAGGTCGACATTGCCTTCACCGACGATGCGCTCGATGCGGGCGGCAAGTTCCGCGTCGAGCGCAAAGTTGCGTCCGGCGACGATGCACGCCTCCCCGCCTGCCCCAAGAGGCAGCACAAACCGGACGACACCGTTCGATCCACGCGCGTTGGCCAGTTCCCGGGATACCGTGCGAGCCATGGAGCTGTCCGTCGCCCGGACCGTCATCTGCAGTCGCGTCCGCCTGGCAAGCTCGGTCAGCGGCTGAACGCGCTTGATCGTCACGCGGGGTGTTTCGTCGCCCGCCCGGCGATCCAGCTCGACGCTAAGGAGACCGCACTGACCGCCTTTCGCGGCCGCCTCGAGCGCGGCTGTCGCCTCGTCGTCGAAGGCCGTCGCGACGAACTGGCCCGAGCTGTCGCTGAGGGTAGCCATCATGTAGCGGCGGCCGCGCGCGGACGTCCTCCAGCGGGTGTCCTCGATCAGGCCCGCCATGGTGGCGCTGACGCGCTCGCCATCGCCGACGCGGACGTCGGCGAGTTCCGCGAAGGTCTTCATCTTGTGCGCGGCGAGCAAGTGTTTCGCCGAATCGACGGGGTGCGCGGAGAAATAGAAGCCGAACGCGTCGCGCTCCGCCGCCATCCGATTCGCGAGCGTCCAACAGGCCTCGCGCGGGAGCCGGATCGGCGCCGTTTCCGCGCTGTTGACGCCGAACAGCCCAGCCTGTCCGGTCTCCCGCTGCTCGTGTGCGCTTGCCGCGTGAGCGAGGATTGTTTCGGCGCCTTCGAAAACGGCGGCGCGCTCCGGCTTGATGCCGTCGAACGCGCCTGCCCCGGCGAGGCTTTCCAGCTGCCTCCGGTTAAGCAGCCGCGGGTCTACGCGGGCGGCGAAATCCTCGAGACTGGAGAAAGGCCCCCGCTGCTCTCGATCTTCGACCAGCGCTTCCATGGCCTTCTCGCCGACGCCCTTGAGCGCGCCGAGCGCATAGCGGACCGCACCCTCCTCGACGGTGAACGAGGCGCCGCTCGCGTTGATGTCCGGTGGGAGGCATTCGACAGCGCCGCGGCGCATGTCCTCTACGAACATCGCCAGCTTGTCCGTAAGCGCGATATCGAAGCTCATCGAGGCTGCATAGAATTCGGCTCGGTGGTGCGTCTTCAGCCATGCCGTCTGATAGGTCAGCAGAGCGTAGGCGGCGGCATGGCTCTTGTTGAAGCCATAGCCGGCGAACTTGTCGATCAAGTCGAACAGCTCGTTAGCCTTCGCCTCCGGGATCTGGTTGTGCTCCGCGCAGCCTTTGACGAATGTGGCGCGCTGGGCGTCCATTTCCGACTTGATCTTCTTGCCCATCGCGCGCCGGAGGAGGTCCGCGCCGCCGAGCGAGTAGCCGGCGAGGATCTGCGCCGCCTGCATCACCTGCTCCTGGTAGACGAAGATTCCGTAGGTCTCCTTGAGGATCCCTTCGAGCAGCGGGTGCGGATATTCGATCGCCTCCTCGCCATTCTTGCGGCGGCCGAACATCGGGATGTTGTCCATCGGCCCGGGTCGATAGAGCGCGTTCAGCGCGATGATGTCTTCGAACCGCGTCGGCTTCACCGCCGATAGCGTGCGTCTCATGCCTTCGGATTCGACCTGGAACACGCCCACCGTGTCGCCGCGCTGAAGGAGGTCGAATACGTCCGGATCGTCCCACGGAAGCGCGCCGAAATCCACGTCGATGCCCTGCTCGGCAAGAAGCCGCTGACCTTCCTTGAGGACGGAGAGGGTTTTGAGCCCGAGGAAGTCGAACTTTACGAGCCCCGCCGCCTCGACATATTTCATGTCGAACTGGGTGACCTGGGTGTCGGAACGGGGGTCGCGGTAGAGCGGGACCAGCTCGTCCAGCGCCCGATCGCCGATGACGACGCCGGCGGCATGGGTCGACGCGTGGCGCGGCAGCCCCTCCAATTTCATCGCCAGGTCGAACAACCGCTTTACGTCGGGATCCTTGTACTCGGCGGCGACTTCAGGAACTCCATTGAGCGACCGTTCGAGCGTCCATGGATCGGTGGGATGATTGGGAATGAGCTTCGCGAGACGGTCGACCTGGCCGTAAGGCATCTGAAGGACCCGGCCCGTGTCCTTTAGGACCGCGCGAGCCTTGAGGCGCCCGAAGGTGATGATCTGAGCGACCTTGTCACGGCCGTATTTGCCCTGGACGTAGGCGATGACCTTGTCGCGGTGCGTTTCGCAGAAATCGATGTCGAAGTCCGGCATCGACACACGCTCGGGATTGAGGAAGCGCTCGAACAGCAGGCCGAGCGCGATCGGGTCGAGATCGGTGATCGTCAGCGACCAGGCGACGACCGAGCCAGCTCCCGATCCGCGACCTGGGCCGACCGGAATGTCGTTTGCCTTTGCCCATTTGATGAAGTCGGCGACGATCAGGAAGTAGCCGGCGAAACCCATGCTTGTGATGATGTCGAGCTCGTAATCGAGCCGCTCTCGATAGCCGACCTTCTCCTCTTCGGAACGGCTGATGATGCGC
>DATCJM010000260.1:0-1637 GCA_036562805.1 Sphingomicrobium sp. | reverse complement strand
GTGCTGATCCAGTATCCGAAGCGGCAGACGGTGCGCGGGATGCAGCAGGAGCGCTCGCACCTTCCGATCAAGCTCAACACTGCCGGCGTGATTCCGCCGATCTTCGCTTCGTCGCTGCTGCTGATGCCGCTGACGGTGCTGAACTGGGCGGGCAATCGGACAGCGGCCGGCGGCAGCACCAGCGACTGGCTGATCACGCTCAGCACTTTCCTTCAGCCGCAGTCTGCTGCTTATCTCGCGCTCTATGCCATAGGCATCGCCTTCTTCACGTTCTTCTACACGGCGGTGCAGTTCAACAGCGAGGAAACGGCCGACAATCTGAAGCGGCACGGCGGCTTCATTCCCGGCATTCGCCCCGGCAAGGCGACCGAGAATTATTTCGATTATTTGCTCAACCGCATCACGGTCGTGGGCGCCGCCTATCTCGTCCTCATCTGCCTCATCCCGCAGATCCTGTCGGCGCAGGCTGGGCTCAACATCCAGCTCGGCGGCACCAGCCTGCTGATCGTCGTCAACGTGACGATGGATACGGTCAGCCAGATCCAGAGCCACCTGATTGCGCACCAATATGGTGACCTGATCAAGAAGGCGAAGCTCAAGACGACGCCGCGGCGGCGCTAGTCTGGACGGCGATCGGGGGAGAGCGCCGGACATGCTGAACATCATCCTCCTCGGCCCCCCGGGTGCCGGCAAGGGCACGCAGGCGGCGCGCCTTCAGGCCCAGCGCGGCATGATGCAGCTGTCGACCGGGGACATGCTTCGCGAGGCTGTCGCCGCGGGCACGCCGGTCGGCCTCCAGGCCAAGACCGTGATGGAACGCGGGGAGCTGGTCAGTGACGCGATCGTCAGCGCGCTCATCGGCGAGAGACTCGATGCTGCTGCCGACAAAGGTGCGATTTTCGACGGTTTCCCGCGGACGAAAGCGCAGGCCGAGGCGCTCGACCTGTTGCTGACCGAACGCGGGCGCCAGCTCGACCATGTCATCGAACTCGCGGTCGACGAAGACGAGCTGGTGAAGCGGATCGTCGGCCGTTTCAGCTGCGCCAAATGCGGCACCGGCTATCACGACACCTTCCGCCCGACGAAAGTCGCGGGTGTGTGCGACGTGTGCGGATCGACCGAGTTCAAGCGGCGCAAGGACGACAATGAGGAAACCGTCCGCACGCGCATGGCCGAATATCGGGCCAAGACGCAGCCGATCCTGCCCTTCTACGAGGCGCGTGGACTCGTTCGCCGCGTCGACGGAATGGCGCCGATCGACAGCGTCGCGGCCGAGATCGACGCGATCCTAGGCGCTGCGGACTAGGACCCGTTCGAGCGTGACGAAACGGAACGGCGGACGCCGTTCTTCCGCCGGATGATCCTCATAAAAGATTTCACGCCAGCCGCCGCTGGTGCGCGGATCGTCGATGAACGTATCTCCGGGAACGTCCGCCAGCACTTCGGTCAGCTCAATTCGATCGGCGATCGGCAGGAAGAGCCTGAACAGGTCCGCGCCGCCGATCACCGACAGTCGTTCTCCGGCCGCCAGCGCAAGCGCGTCGTCCGCGTCATGCGCCACCTCCGCGCCATCCGCCCGCCACGAGCGATCGCGGGTGAGCACGATGTGCCGGCGTCCCGGCAGCAGCCCTGGCAGA
>DATCJM010000257.1:0-12791 GCA_036562805.1 Sphingomicrobium sp. | reverse complement strand
TGCCTCGATTATGCGCAGGAGATCATCGAGGAAGAACTTCCCAAGCGCCCCAGTCTCCGCATCGTCGCCTGACTTGACCCTTTAGCCATCCCGGCGCATCCGCCCCCTCGCGACGCTAGGGAGGCATGCGGATGAAGGGCGATCCCAAGGTCATCGAGCTGCTCAACGAAGCGCTCAAGAACGAGCTGACCGCGACCAACCAATATTGGCTTCACTATCGCCTGCTCGACAATTGGGGCGTCCATAAGCTCGCCGAGTTCGAGCGCTCCGAATCCATCGACGAGATGAAGCATGCAGACAAGCTTGCCGAGCGGATCCTGTTCCTCGATGGCCTCCCCAATTTCCAGGCGCTCGGCCGGCTTCACATCGGCGAGAATGTCGAGGAGATCCTGAAAGCCGACCTCGAACTCGAAATGGAGGCGCTGGGGCAGCTTAAAGGCGCGATCGCGCATTGCGAGAATGTCCACGACTACGTGAGCCGCGACCTCTTCTCAGAAATCCTCGACAATGAGGAAGAGCATGTCGACACGCTCGAGCAGCAGTTCGAGATGATCGCCCGCATGGGGCTGCAGAATTATGTCCAGCTCCAGTCGGAGCCGGCAAAGGATTAGATCCGGCCGAAGCCCTGGTTCGAGACCTTGCGCCCGAATCCCGCGGGCGCGGCGCGCGTCATCAGCGGGTTGGTCGCCTTGTCGAACATCTCGACCGTCTGGCTGAAAAGCCGCCGCAGCTCCACCACCTCGGGGACGAGCTCATCCGGGAAGCGGTGCGTTTCGACACACAGGCGCGCGGTCTGCTCGATCAGTTCGGCGATCTTGGCGAGAGGCTCGGCGCCCAGCTGGCGCGATTCGCCCTTCAGCGTGTGCGCCGGGATGACGAGCGCGGTCGTATTCTGGTCATGCATCGCCTGCTCGATCTGGGCGATCGACTTGATGCCGTCTTCCCTGAAATAGCTGAGAATGCGGATAAAGCTCGGGCCGAGCTCCGCCCGGCTCTTCTCGAAGTGCCCCCAATTGACGATGTCCCGAGCCTCGTCGGCCACATCCAGCTCCTAAAGCGCCGGTTGATCCGGCCATGGTCCCACGCTGACGGGATAAGCGGAAAAGGGTAAACTTTGCCTTAGCGCCGTCCTCGGTCGAACGGATTGGAGCGGCCGCGGAAGTCGAGGCGAAGCGGGACCGGACCGAGGTCGAGGTCGCGTCGCATCGCGTTCAGCAAGTACCGCCGATAGCTTTCTGGAAGTTCCTCGAGCCGGTTGCCGAAGACGACGAAGCTCGGCGGCCGGCTCTTGACCTGCGTGATGTAGCGTAGCTTGATGCGCTTGCCCCTGGGCGCCGGCGGAGGGTTGGCCTCGACCGCGGTCTTGAACCAGCGGTTGAGCTCGCCGGTCGGCACGCGCTTGCTCCATGAATCGCGCAGGTCGAACGCAACGCCGAGGATCGTGTCGATGCCCTTGCCGGTCTTCGCCGAAACCGTGAGCAGCGGCACGTCGCGAAGCTGGGCCAGCCCCTCCCCGAGTGCGGCCTTGATTCCGTTGAACAAAGAAGACGCATTGTCGGCGACGTCCCACTTGTTGACCGTGATGATAAGCGCCCGGCCCTCCTCGATCACTTGGTTGGCGATGCGCAGATCCTGCGATTCGAGTCCGCGGGTCGCGTCGAGGAGCAGAACCACGACCTCGGCATAATCGAGGGCCCGCTTGGTGTCGGCGGCGGACAGCCGTTCGAGCTTGTCGTCGATCTTCGCGCGCTTGCGCAGCCCGGCCGTATCGACCAGCCGCACCGGTCGGCCATCCCATTCCCATTCGACGCTGATCGAATCGCGCGTGATGCCGGCTTCCGGGCCGGTGATCATCCGTTCCTCGCCGACCATCTTGTTAACGAGCGTCGACTTGCCGGCGTTCGGACGACCGACGATCGCCAGCTTCAACGGCCCCTCTTCGCCCGACTCCTCTTCATCGTCGCTCGCGTCCCGCTCGACCAGCGGCTGAAGCGCCCCGAAGAGGTCGGCGATGCCCTCGCCATGTTCGGCACTGATCGCGATCGGCTCGCCGAGGCCGAGGCGATAGGCGTCGAGAATCCCGGATTCGCCCGCATTCCCCTCCGCCTTGTTACCGACGAGGATGACCGGCGTCGTTTCGGAGCGGAGCCAGCGTCCGATTTCCTCGTCGAGGGGGGTGACCCCTTCACGAGCGTCGAACAGGAACAATGCGGCGTCCGCATCGCGGACGGCAGCTTCTGTCTGCTTGCGCATGCGGCCCGGCAGGGTGTGCGCGTCATCGTCCTCGAAGCCTGCCGTATCGATTACCCGGAACTCGAGCCCGAGCAGCTTCGCCTCGCCTTCCCGGCGGTCGCGGGTAACCCCCGGCCGGTCGTCAACCAGCGCCAGGCGCTTGCCGACCAGCCGGTTGAACAAGGTGGATTTGCCGACGTTTGGCCGGCCGACGATCGCGACGGTCGGAAGGGGCATGGCGAGCCGATAGCAGCGCTCAAGCCCCGCCGCGACCCCTAGCGGTACGCGTGCAGCCTGGCCTGGTCGTCGTAGATGTAGAGCGTCGAATTCGCGACCACTGGCGGAAGGTTGACCGGGGCGCCGACGCTGAACTGCGACATGTAATTGCCAGTAGCCGGATCAACCTGGATGATCTGCCCGTTCGACGCGGCGAGGATGAGCCGGTTACCGGCGAGGACCGGACCGGTATAATCGATGTCGCCCCTCTGCGACTTGGGTTTCTGGAAGCGTGGAAGCGGATTGATCCAGCGGATGTGGCCGTTCTGCCGGTAGATACACATCAGCTTGTCGCCCTGCGTGACGACGAACACCCAGTCGCCCGCGACCCATGGCGTTGCAAGCCCGGCGATGTTCAGCTCCCACATGCGCTGACCCGAGACCAGGTCGAGCGCGACCATCCGCCCGCCCGCGCCGATGGCGAAGACCTGGCCGTTGTCGATGACCGGATCGGCGTCGATATCGGACAATGACGAAACGCTGGTCGTGATGCTGGTGCGCTGAAGCTGGTCCTGCCAGACTTGCCGCCCGTTCTCGTAACGGTAGCCGTTGAGCTCGCCCGAGGAGAAGCCGGCGACGACGGTGCCGCGGGCGACCGCGGGTGACGCAGCGCCGAAAATCCCGGCGATCTCGAGCGACGCGGCTTGCGACCAGTTGGTCGAGCCGTCGTCCTCCTTGAGCGAGTAAATCTGATTGTCCTGGCTGATCACATAGACCGCCCCGTTCGCTACCGTCGGCGCGCCGCGAAGCGGACCGCCGGGCCGGACCTTCCACAGGATTCCGCCATTCTGGTCGCTGAGCGCGGCAACATAGCCGAGACCGTTCGTCGCGAAGATACGGCCATTGTCGTAGGCGATGCCGCCACCGTAGAGCGCCGCCTCGTTCCCGCGGTCGTCAGGAGTCTGGCTGGCCCAGACGATTGCACCGGTGCCGGCATCGAAGGCGCGGACGGCGCCCAGAGTATCGATCGTATAGACGCGTCCGTTGGCGACGATCGGCGGCGCGGCAAGCCGTGCCGTCAAGCTGCTTCCGCGGCCTGCCTGGACGCTGAACGCGGGATGCAGGGCCTGGCCGAGCGCGAGATGGCCCATCGAATTGCTGGAGTTGCCGCCGCTCTCGCTCCAGGCATTATTCGCAACAGGCGCAGGAAGACTGAACGGCAAAGCGCGGGTCGCGGGATCGACGGTCGCATCGACTTCATTGCTGAGGACGTCGATGCGTTGGCCGAGAACCGGCGTCTTGGGCCGCGCGCCTTTCTTGAAGAGGCTGCAGCCGCTCGATGCCATTGCCGCCGCAATCAATACCGCAACGGTAAATTTCCGGGATTTGATCATTCTTGTCCTACTGGGCCTGGGGTCCGAGAGCGGCGCTGGCATCGGCGCCGAGGCTCCCTGAAATCTGGACTGCGCGATTGCGGATGGAATCGGGCACGTCCTTGTCCTTGGCGAGGGCGGCGAATAGCTGCCCCGCCTGCTGGGTCTTGCCGGCCTTGATCATGGCCAGCGCCGTCATCTCGCCGGCCGAACCAAACCAGGGATTGCCGGGTTTCGCGAGCGGCTCGAGGCGGGCGATGACTTGCTGCGGCTGGAGCTGGTCGAATTCGAGCGCAGTCTGCCGGATCAGGGCCGCGTTGCGATAGGGGTCGGGCAGCGAGCTATCGTCGCTGATCTGCTTGTAGGTCACGATCGCGGTTTTGGTGTCGTTTTGCTGGATGGCGAGCGCGGCGCGCGTGAACAGGGCAGTCGCTTCCACGCCCTTGCTTCCGGCGTTCGACAGATCGTCGAGCTGCTGCGGAACCTTCTGGGTGTTGGCGAGGCTGATCTGCTTGTAGATCTGGCTGAGTTGCTCAACCTCGGCTTCAGCGCGCTGCACGCGGTGCTGCTGGTACCAGATGGCCCCGCCCGAGGCGGCGAGAAACAGGATTACAGCGGCGACGAGATAACCGCCGTTGTCCCTGAAGAAGTCGCGGAGTCGGTCGCGGCGGAGGTTCTCATCGACCTCTTTGACGAAGTTGTCCGTAATGTCCGGGGGTTGCGCCAAAGACGTGCCTCAGTCCGTTCGCTCGGGAATCCTCTTGCCGATCGCTCCCCTTCCCCACCCATGATGAACGGAAGCTGGCGGCGGCTCGTCTAGCCGCTGCGGCGCAAAAGGCAAAGAGGGTCGTAACGCGGCCGCTTTTCGACGTAGAGATAGCGGCCGCCGCATTCCGCGACGACAGCCAAACCGCAGAATCAGGGTCGCCGCGCTGCGCGCGCTAAGCTTTTGGCCGGTACGTCTGGTCAATGGTCGGAAAGCTGCGCGAGCGGACCTCGTCGGCATAGAGGCGCGCGGCCTCCGCGATGCGGCCGGCGAGATCGTCGTAGCGCTTCACGAATCGCGGCGTCCGTTCGAACATGCCAAGCATGTCATCGGTGACCAGGACCTGGCCGTCGCAATCCGCCGATGCGCCGATCCCGATCACCGGAGGAGCGACATTCCGCGCAATCTCCGTCGCGAGGTCTTCCATCACCCCTTCGACGACGATGCAGAAGGCGCCGGCATCGGCGACCGCCTTCGCGTCGGCGACAATCTTTTCCGCTTCGCGCTCCTCGCGCCCGCGCGCGCCGTAGCCGCCAAGGATGTTTACTGCCTGCGGCGTCAGCCCGACGTGGCCGATCACCGGAACCCCGCGGTGGGTGAGCAAATCGATCGTCGGTGCCATGGCCTCGCCGCCTTCGAGTTTCACGGCGGCGCAGCCGCTTTCCTTCATGATCCGCGCAGCCGATTCAAATGCCTTTTCCGGTGAGCCTTCGTAGCTTCCAAAGGGCATGTCGACGCCGACCAGCGCGTGCCAGCTGCCGCGAACGACGGCTGCGCCGTGCGCGCACATCATTTCCATTGTGACCGGGATCGTCGAGGGGAGCCCGTAGATCACCTGCCCAAGGCTGTCTCCGACCAGCAGCATGTCGCAATGCGGGTCCAGCAGCTGCGCCATCCGCATCGTGTAGGCGGTCAACATCACGATCGGCTGCTCGGTTCGGAAATGGTCGCCGTCGCGCAGTTTTCGGGCACGGATCGACGGCGCGGTCGTCCGCTTTCCCGGCACCGGAGAAGGCGTTGCGCGGCTGGTGCTCGTGTCGATGGTGAAGGTCGACATAGGAGCCGGCTTCTAGCGGGCAGGAAACTCCGCCGCCAGACCACGGACGTTGCGCTAGTGTAACGGACGGAACTTTGCTGCGTCGCGGAGCGTCAATGCGGCAAGTGCGCGGCAGAATACCGCGTGTATTGTGATTGGAGTTTTCCGATGATCGACCGGCATCTGCTCGGTGACGTCGTCTTGGCCGCGCTACTGGCGATACCGACGGCCGCGCTGGCTCGTCCCGAAGTCGTCCCCCACCTGCGCTCCGCGGTGGGACCGGTAAAAGCCGCCAACGCCGCGGCCGCGCTGGCCCCGGCGGCCGATCGGCAAATCGGCTTCAGCCGCTAAGGCCATCCGTCCTACTTCTCGACGCCTAGACGCTCTTCCCAACCCGCGCCTTCCGCGAGTGAGATTGAATCGAGGACCGCCGTGCTTTGGTCGCGCAGGATCGAGAAGGCGCGACGAATTGCGCAGGTGGCTTCGTCATGACAATCACCGCACGGGGCATAGAAATTGACGCTCGCGCATGAGACGAGCGCGATCGGGCCTTCCATCGTCCGCACAATCTCGCCGAACGAAATCTGTTCGGCCGGTCGGGAAAGCCGGTATCCGCCCTTCGGTCCGCGAGCGCTCTTGACCAGCCCCGCCTTCTTCAGGTCCAGCATGATGAGCTCAAGATACTTAGGCGGGACGCGCTGGGTTTCCGCGATCCGCGCCAGCTGAACTGGCGCCCCACCCTGCTCTTCCGCGAGGAAGAGAAGCGAGCGAAGCGCGTAGCGTGTCTTTTGGGCGATCATGAAGCTGGCAGAGCGTAGCGCCCCCGCGGCGTCGAGGCAAAGCGGCAGCGAAGGCCAATGAACAAGCTTTAATGGAGGTGAAACGAGGCTGAGACTTGCTGGTGAATATCAGCCATGCCGCCGGCGCATTCGTGCCGGGACGAGGAGACTGACATGAAAAAACTGATTAGCTCGGTTGCGGCGCTGGCGATCATCGCGACGCCCGCCATCGCGGCCACGAAAGCCCCGCCGTCGACGAAAACCGTCACCACCAAGTCGGGCAACACCAAGGCGACGACCACCGTCTCGACCAAGGGCGACACGACGACCGCCAAGACGACGATGACCAAGGCGAAGAAGCATTCGAAGCATCACGCCAAGAAGCATCACATGAAGAAGCATTCCAAGCATCACGCAATGAAGGCTTCCAAGTCCGTCGCGAAGCAGGCCAAGGCCGAGGGCGAGTCCGTCGCCACGGAAGCCAAGGAGCACAAGGCCGCCGCCGCGAAGACCGCCAAGAAGGCGCCGGTGAAGAAGGCTTCTTCGACCAGCAAGAAGTAATCCCACGGATCTCCACACGGCGCCGCGGGAAGAGACTCCCTCCCGCCGCCGTGTGGAACCATGTAGATTACCAACGAAATAGAGGGAGCCGGAGCCGAGATGGGGCGCAAGATCCTGCTGGTGGAGGATGATCGGGAGACCGCGTCCTATCTCGCCAAGGGATTGACCCAGGAAGGCCATAGCGTCGAGCAGGCGACGAACGGCCAGGATGGCCTGTTCCGCGCCACCGACAGCAGCTTCGACCTTATCATCCTCGACCGCATGCTTCCGGTGCTGGACGGAATGTCGGTGCTTCGTGCCCTGCGCGCCGCCAACATCGAAACCCCGGTCCTGATCCTCTCCGCGCTCGCCTCGGTCGGCGACCGGATCGAGGGCCTCGAGTGCGGCTCCGATGATTATCTCGTCAAGCCTTTCTCGTTCGCCGAGCTTCTCGCGCGGGTGAACGCGCTCCTGCGCCGCCGCGAGGCGCGAGTCGGCCCCGCCGACCATCGGCTGACGGTCGGCGATCTCGAAATTGACCCGCTGTCTCGAAGCGTGAAGCGCGCCGGCAAGAAGCTGGACCTCAAGCCGCGCGAATATCTCCTGCTCGAATATTTCGCCCGCAACGAGGGCCGTGTGGTCACCCGCACGATGCTGCTCGAGCAGGTATGGGACTATCACTTCGATCCCGGCACGAACGTCATCGACGTTCACGTCAGCCGCCTTCGGCGCAAGCTCGACGAGGGGTTCGAAAAGCCGCTGCTGCACACGGTGAGGGGCGCGGGCTACATGCTCGCGGCCTGAGCGCCTACAACGCCGTTCGTGCCAACTACTTTAAGGATCGCGCTCCTCGCCGGCCTGCTGGCGCTATTGTCGAACCTCGCCGTAATCGGCTTCATCTACGGCCGCACGCATGACCAGGCAGTAGCAAGCATCCATCGCCAGGTGGTCGAGCAGGCGAAGGTGCTGACCGACGTCTACCGAAGCGGCGGCAAGCCGGCGCTTGACGAAGCGATCGACGATACGCTCGCTTATGCCGATCCGCAGACGGCGGTCGGCCTTCTCGACGCTGCCGGGCACGAGCTCGAGGGTAATCTCGCCGAAGCGCCGCCGATCCAGTCGATGCAGGAAGGGTATCGCAATGCCGTGATCCGGCTCCGCGGCCAGCCCAGCCCGCACCAGGCCGAGATCCAGGCTACGCGCCTGCCGACGGGCGAATGGCTGATCAGCGGGCGCCTAGTCGGAGAGGGCGTCGCTTTCCGCGCGACGTTGGAACGCTCGCTCCTCCTTGCGCTCATTGTCGCCGGGTTGCTTGGCCTTTTGTGCGGCGTGATCCTCGCCCATTATGTCGCGCGGCGCATCGGCAACATCGCCGCCGTCGCGAACCGGATCAGCGCCCGCGACCTCAGCCAGCGCGTCCCGCTCTCGGGCGCTGGCGATTCGTTCGACCGGCTGGGCATGCAGATCAACGCCATGCTCGACCGCATCAGTCGCCTGATGGAGGAGCTGCGACTGCTCACGGACTCGCTCGCGCACGACCTCCGTTCCCCCGCCAGCCGTTTGCGTGCGGCCGCTCACGCTGCGGCAGAGGCGACCGACCCGGCGGAACAGGACGAGTTGCTCAACAGCGTTGTCCGCAATGCCGATGCGTTGATCCGCATCCTGACGACCGTTTTGGAGATTAGCCGGTCGGAGGCATTGACCGGGCGCAACCAGTTCGCCTGGTTCGACGTCAGCGAGCTCGCGGCGGAGCTTGCCGAAATGTACGATCCCCTCGCCGACGAACGAGCGGCGGCGCTGCAACTCGAGCGGCCCGGCCGCCCGGCGCCGCTGTTCGGCCATCGCCAGCTGCTTGCGCAGGCAATCAGCAACCTCCTCGAAAACGCGATTCGTTATGCATCCAGCGGCGGCGAGATCGTCGTGCGCGTGCGTCCCGGAGAGAAAATGATCCGCGTCGAGGTCGCTGACCGGGGTCCCGGCATCCCGCGCGACCGGCGGGAAGAGGCCGTGCGGCGCTTTGGCAGGCTCGATTCCAGCCGCTCGGACGAGGGTGCAGGCCTCGGGCTGGCCCTAGCCCGGGCCATCGCTCATCTCCACGAAGGCGAGCTTTTCCTGGACGACAATGACCCAGGGCTTCTGATCACGCTCCAGCTGCCCGTTCATCCGCCACAACGGTCACGCTGAACGCACCGCCACTTGCGTCGAGTAACGGCTCGCGACGCGCCTCAGCGCATCCGAAGCGGACGGCCGTTCGTTTACTCGCCAAGGCCGCCGGCCTTCGACAATCAACGAAGCAAGGAGGATTTGACATGGCGCATGGCTATCTTGGCGACGGCTATGGCATTCATGGCGAGAGCGACGACCGCGACGATCGACGGGAACATGGCTCGCGCGAGGACTGGCGACGCGGCGAAGACCAGCGGCGCGACCGAGACCGCGGCATGATGTTCCGCGACGATGAGCGCTTCGACGGTCGCGGCCGCGATTTTGACCGCTCAAACCGCGACTTCGGATCCAATGGCGACTTTCGTGAGAACCGCCGCAGCTTCAGCGCACATCCGGACGATCATTATCGCAGCTGGCGCGAGCGCCATATGAGCGAACTCGATCGCGATTATGAGGACTATTGCCGCGAACGTGAACAGGCGTTCCACCAGGACTTCGACACCTGGCGCAACCAGCGCCATGCGAATTACCAGCCGCTGCGCACCGGCATGACGCAGAGCGGCATGTCGCACGATCCCTCGGGCGAGCTTCAGCTGACGACGGAGACGGAAGTGCAGGACGGGGCCGACCCGATGAGCGAGGCAACGCTGGGAACCAACAGTTCGCGCGAAACGACAGGGCGTGGTCGCCGCTAACATTCCAGCAAGTCAAATGATCGGGCGCGGCTGGCTCTCGGCCGCGCCCTTTTTATTTCAGCGCTCAGCCTTCGATGACGACCTTCGTCCCGATCTTCGTCAGCGTGTAGAGCTTGGCCGCGAACTTCATCGGCAGATGGATACACCCATGGCTCTCCGGAAAGCCCGGCGTGCCGCCGCCGTGCAGGGCGATTCCATATTCATCGATGCGCTCCATCCACGGCATCGGCGCATTGTCGTATTTCTTCGAGCGATAGAACGCGCGCTTCTCGAGGATCGTCCATTCCCCAAGCGGCGTGATGTGCCCCTGCTTGGCGGTCGATACCGTCGAAACGCCGATTAGCTTGTCGCCTTTGTAGACGTAGCCCATCTGCGTCAGCCGATCGATTACGACCCGGGTGTCGCCGTCGGTGGGGATCGAGCTCGCCCACAGATATTCGCCGGGCTTGAGACCGGGTCGCCCGAACTCTGCGACCATGTCCTTGTGCGCCTGCGGCGCCTCGCCGAGACTCCACAGATAGGGGGCCTCGTTTGCCTGCTTCGGCGGTGCGGCCTGCGAGAATCGCGGCTTCGGTGCCGTCGAGCAGGCGGCAACGAGCGCGACGGCGGCGCTTACGGCGGCGAATTTGGCGAGCATTTTCATTGCGGTGATGACACAGCCAACAGCAGCGGCCGAGTCAATCCGATGGTAAACGCAATGTTGCTGTTAACCTCGTTCTAGCGTGGCCTTAGCTTGCTGTCGGGCATCCAGGCGGGCGCGGCCGGTTGATCGGCGACCCGATCGACCAGCGCATAAAAGAAACGATTGAAGTCCGCCGCGGCCTTGAAGTCCATCGGCTGCTTCAGATCGTCCTGCGGCTTGTGGTAGCCCGTGCGGTACCATTGCCGGTAGACCTGCTCGCTCTTCGATCCGGGCCGATAACCGAACACGAAGGCGGTTGCGGGGATGCCCGCCTGAAGGAACGGCCATTGATCGGATCGCTGGAGCAGGTTGCGCTCCGGCTCGGGGTCGCGCTGCACTTCGATGCCGAGGCTGTGCGCCACTTCTCTGGCATCCGCACCCAAGGTGGTTTCGTCTAACGCATGGATGGTCAGCAGCTTAAGCGGGAAGATCGGCCGCAGCTGGTCGAGGTTGATGTCGCCCGCGAGGCGCGACTTCGGAATCGTCGGATGCGCGATGAACCATCGCGACCCGAGCAGCCCTTTCTCCTCGCCGGTCCACGCCGCGAACAGGATCGGCCTGCGATACGGATGGCCGTGCGTCCGCTGCGCAAGGCGGATGAGCAGCGCGACATAAGCGGCATCGTCCAACGTGCCGTTATAGATGCGGTCGCCGTTGACCGGCTGGCCATAACCATAGCCGTCGAGATGCGCCGACAACACGATCGCCTGGTTGGCGAAGCGAGGGTCGCTGCCGGGCATATAGGCGAGGACGTTCGGCGAACTGATGTTTCGCTGGGCGAGATTGAATTGGGCACGGAAGCGTCCTGGAATGGCGAAGCTCGGCAGCGGCGTTCCCGCGCTTCCGGCCGCGATGAGCGCGGATGCGTTGCGGCCGCTCCCGGCGAGCAGCTTGCGGAGTGAAGCGGCGTTGAGCGTCATCCGCAGGAACGGGTCCGGCTTCAGCGGATCGGTCGCGAGCGTGACAGTCCGGGCATAGGCATAGGGCCAGCGCGGCGGCTCGACTGTGAAGCCCGGGTCGGCGATCGTGAACATTCCAATCGCGCGGGCCGCCCGCACGGCAGCTTCGCGCTCAGCCCCACTCGGAAGCCCCGCCCGATGCGTTCCGTGGCAGATTACGATGCGGCCGCGAACGTCGCCGAGCGATCCCGCTCCGCAATAGCCGCCGTACGCGAGAGGCGCGTCGACGCTCGCCGGGGTTCGGGCGCCCGGCGAGATCGTGAAATCATGAAGAAAGCGCAGCGGCCGGCCATCAACGCTGACCGTCGCGCTCGTCACCCGGATCTCGTGCATCGGCACGTTCTGGAACCACGTGCCGTTGTCCCCGGCGGGTTTCAGTCCTGCCGCCTGGAACTTCGCCGCGACCAGTTTCGCGGCGCGAAGATAAGCCGGCGAGCCCGTGTCGCGCCCTTCCATCGCATCGTTCGACAGCTGCGCGGTCATCGCCCACCAGGCGGCGGTGTCCGGGTCGAGTTTCGGTGCCGGTGCGGCGCCGATCGCGAGTAGCGCAACTGCGGACAGCATGACCTTCATTCCCATTCGATCGTCCCCGGCGGCTTGGACGTATAATCGTAGACGACCCGGTTGATGCCGTTCACCTCGTTGACGATGCGGGTGGCGGCGCGGCTCAGGAATTCGGCGTCGAACGGATAGATGTCCGCGGTCATGCCGTCGACGCTGGTGACGGCGCGGAGCGCGCAGACGTAATCGTAGGTGCGATAATCGCCCATCACGCCGACGGTCCGCACTGGAAGCAGCACGGCGAATGCCTGCCAGATCGCGTCATAGAGTCCGGCGTTGCGGATCTCTTCGAGATAGATTGCGTCGGCCTTCCTCAGGATGTCGCATCTCTCGCGCGTAACCTCGCCGGGGATGCGGATGGCGAGGCCGGGGCCGGGGAACGGGTGCCGCTGGACGAACGCTTCCGGAAGTCCGAGCTCCCGACCGAGTTCGCGCACCTCGTCCTTGAACAATTCGCGCAAGGGTTCGACGAGCTTCATGTTCATCCGCTCGGGCAGCCCACCCACATTGTGGTGGCTCTTGATCGTCACCGACGGCCCGCCGGTAAAGCTGACGCTTTCGATCACGTCGGGGTAGAGCGTGCCCTGCGCGAGGAAATCCGCACCGCCGATTTTCTTCGCCTCGGCCTCGAAGACGTTGATGAATTCGGCGCCGATGAACTTGCGCTTCTTCTCCGGGTCGGTGACGCCTTCCAGACCGGCGAGGAAATCGGCGCTGGCGTCCACGTGGACCAGCGGGATGTTGTAGCTATTGCGGAAGAGTGAAACGACCTGCTCCGCCTCGCCC
>DATCJM010000252.1:0-7165 GCA_036562805.1 Sphingomicrobium sp. | reverse complement strand
GATCAGGATGTACGGATCCTGGAGCTCGACCGTCATCTTCTCCGGATTGGTGATGAAATAGGGCGACAGATAGCCGCGGTCGAACTGCATGCCCTCGACGACGTCGAGCTCGAACTCGAGGCCCTTGGCCTCCTCGACCGTGATCACGCCTTCCTTGCCGACCTTTTCCATCGCTTCCGCGATCTTCTCGCCGACTTCCTTGTCGCCGTTGGCCGAGATGATTCCGACCTGGGCGATCTCCTGGCTGCCCGACACGTCCTTCGAGCGCGCCTTGAGGTCGGCCACTACCTTCTGGACGGCAATGTCGATGCCGCGCTTGAGGTCCATCGGGTTCATGCCGGCCGCAACCGACTTCATGCCCTCGCGAACGATCGCTTGGGCGAGAACGGTCGCAGTCGTGGTTCCGTCGCCGGCAATGTCGGTGGTCTTCGAGGCCACTTCGCGCACCATCTGCGCGCCCATGTTCTCGAACTTGTCCTTGAGCTCGATCTCCTTCGCGACGGTGACGCCGTCCTTGGTGATGCGCGGAGCGCCGAAGCTCTTGTCGATGACGACGTTGCGGCCCTTGGGGCCGAGCGTCACCTTCACCGCATTGGCGAGGATGTCGACGCCATTGAGGATGCGCTCCCGCGCATCACGGCTGAATTTCACGTCCTTGGCTGCCATCTGGCTACCCTTTCATGCTTTCGGCTTCGAACAGGTTCGAAGCCGGGGAATTGGAAGAAAGAAAAGTCCCGACGATCCCGAGCCCGTTGGCTTCAGCCAACAATGCCCAGAATGTCGCTTTCCTTCATGATGATGAGGTCCTCACCGTCGATCTTCACCTCGGTGCCTGACCATTTGCCGAACAGGATCTTGTCGCCCGCCTTGACGTCGAGCGGCGTAATCTTGCCCTCGTCGTTCTTGGCGCCACCGCCAACGGCGACGACTTCGCCTTCCTGCGGCTTTTCCTTCGCCGTATCCGGGATGATGATCCCGCCGGCGGTCTTCTCATCGGCCTCGACACGGCGGACGAGGACACGGTCATGAAGCGGCCTGAAACCCATGGGTCTGAACCCCCTCTTCTCTCTTAAAGTTGAACATTGCCGTTGGCACTCCCGACATGAGAGTGCCAGCGATGGCGCGCATATGGTTGTGCTGCGTTCATCCGTCAACGGTCTGGTCGCCGGATATTTCAGGCTGTAACGGTTACGGGTGCGCTACGCGTGTCAGGCCGAGCCGATCGCGCATGATCCAGCGCGCGAGCATCAGCACGGCGACGGACGCGAGGCCGCTCGCGAGCCCGATCCAGATGCCGAGGCCCTTCCAGTCGGCGGCGAAAGCGAGCCACGACCCGATCCCGAGCCCGACCACCCAATAGCCGACCAGCGCGAAGACCAGCGGCCATCGCGTGTCGTGGAGGCCGCGCAGCATGCCTGCGCCGATCACTTGCGCGCCGTCGACGAGCTGGAATGCGGCGGCGACGCGAACGAAGCTGACGGCGAGGCCGATCACCAGCGCATTAGCCGGCACATCGTCGAGGAACATGGTGACCAGCGCACGCGGGATGCTCCACATGACGAGCGCCATGCTGCCCATGAAGGCAACGCCCATCGCCCACGCGGTCCACCCCGCACGGGTGACCGCAGCGTCATCGGTCCGGCCAAGCGCGAGCCCGACGCGGACCGTGGCGGCCTGGCCGAGGCCGAGCGGGACCATGAACGTCAAGGCCGCGAGCTGGAGCGCGATGGCATGCGCGGCGACCGCGGGCTCACCGATCCAGCCCATGAAGAAAGCGGCGAGCGCGAACACGCCCATTTCGAGCGCCATGGTCGCGCCGATGGGCCAGCCAAGGCGGATCATTGCCTTGGTGCGCTGACTGTCGAAGCGCCAGAAGTTGCCGAAGAGGTGGAAGCGGCGAAAGCGCCGTTCACGCGAGGTCACGCCAATGAGCGTCGCGCACAGGATCGACCAGGTGAGCGTGCTTCCAAGGCCGCCGCCGCGCAGACCGAGCGCGGGCAAGCCGAAGTGGCCGAAGATCAGCGACCAGCTGAGCAATGCGTTGAGCACAATGCCTGCGAGGCTGAGCCACAGGATCACCCGCGGCCGTTCGAGCGCCGCGACGAAGTTTCGGAGAAGCTGGAAGATCAGCCACGGTGCCGTGCACCAAATGTAGGCGCGCATGAATGTCTGGCCTTCCCGCGCCAGCTCGGCGGACTCACCGAACGCGCTCATCAGAACGCCGATGTTCCACAGGATCACCCAATAAGCCGGGAGAAAGAATGCGAGCAGCCACAGTCCGGCGCGGAAGGTCCGCCTGACGTCGCGCACCGCGTTCGAACGCTGGCCGAGCGCTGTCGCCATCATCGGCGACGACGCGGTAATCAGTCCGAGCATCAGAAGGTTGAAGGTGAAAGTGAGATTCAGCGCCAGTGTCGCGGCGGCGAGCTGCGTCGCGCCGAGGCGGCCCATCAGGAGCACGTCGGTCGCCTGGATCGCCTGCTGCGTCAAATTGGCGAGGATCAGCGGCCACGCGAGCGCGAGCGTCGCGCGCAGCTCGGTGAGCCACGCGCCGCGACGATCATCCGTCGAGATGGCCAGCGCTTTCATCAAAGCGCCATTGCGGGGAGCGGAGCGGCGAAGCAATCCGGAGGGGCCGGCCCGCTCGCAATGGCAAGGGTTCTGGGCTAGCAACCGCGGCAGATTTTTCCGAGGTCGTCGATAATGAAGTTCGTGCGCGCAATCTGGAGGCTTCTGGTCGGGATCAAGGATGCGCTGGTCCTGATCTTCATGCTTCTCTTCTTCGGGATGATTTACGGCGCCCTCTCGGCGCGCCCGGCGCCGGTCAAGAACGGCGTTCTCGACATGCAGATCAACGGCAGCGTCGTCGAACAGCCGGCGCGGGCGCGCTGGTCCGACGTGGCGAGCGGCGACCGGCTCGGCCAATATCGCCTTCGCGATCTCGTCCAGGCGCTCGACAGGGCGCGCGATGACGGGCGGGTGAAGGCCGTGGCGCTCGACCTTTCGGGCTTCACCGGCGGCGGTCAGACGGCGATCGGAGACCTCGCGGATGCCGTTCGGCGGCTGCGCGCAGCCGGCAAGCCGGTGATCGCTTACGGTGTTGGCTACAGCGACGGCAGCTATCTGCTCGCGTCGGCCGCGTCGGAAATCTGGCTCAACCCGCTCGGCGCGGTGCTGGTCACCGGCCCGGGGGGCAGCAATCTCTATCTCAAGGGCCTGCTAGACAAGCTCGGGGTCACCGCGAACGTCTACCGCGTCGGCAAGTTCAAGTCGGCGGTCGAGCCGCTGATCCGAAACGACATGTCGCCCGAGGCGCGGGAGAATTACCAGGCGCTCGACCAGGCAGAGCTCGCCGACTGGCGCGCGCGGGTGAAGCAGGCCCGTCCCAAGGCGAACGTCGACCTGTTCCTCAGTAACATGAACGGCGCAGTCGCCGCCGCCGGCGGCGACATGGCCAAAGCAGCTCAGGTGAACGGCCTGGTCGACCGGATCGGCAGCCGGCGCGAGTTCGAGCAGCGACTGGCGCAGCTCGGCGGAAAAGGCGGCAAGGACGACGACAGCTTCGCGCGGATATCGCTCTCCTCCTACGTCTCGGACGTGGTTGACGATAATCCCAAGGGTCCAATTGGGATCGTCACGATCGCCGGTGATATCGTCGATGGCACGGCGGGTCCCGGAACGGCAGCGGGCGACACCATCGCCAAGGAGATCCAGGCCGGCATCGACGACGGCATCAAGGCGCTGGTCGTCCGCGTCGACAGCCCGGGTGGCTCCGTGCTGGCATCGGAGCGCATCCGTCAGGCCGAGCTCGAGGCCAAGGCGAAGAAAATTCCCGTCGTCGTATCGATGGGCAGCGTCGCGGCCTCGGGCGGCTATTGGGTCTCGACGCCGGCCGACTTCATCTACGCGGAACCCTCGACGATCACGGGTTCGATCGGCGTGTTCGGGATCATTCCGAGCTTCCAGGGCACGCTGCAGAAACTCGGCATTGGCGCCGACGGGGTGAAGACGACACCGCTTTCGGGCGAGCCCGACGTGTTCAAGGGCCCCTCGCCCGAAGCGAGCCAGATGATCCAGTCGGGCGTCGATTCGATGTATGCGCGATTCCTCAATGTGGTTGGCGCAGCGCGCCACAAGACGCCGCAGCAGGTCGACCAGATCGCGCAAGGCCGCGTTTGGGATGGCGGTACCGCGCACCAGCTCGGCCTCGTCGACGCCTTTGGCGGAATCGACGATGCGGTCGCGAAGGCGGCGCAGCTGGCCGGGCTCGGCAATGAACGGCGCGTTCGCTACCTCGAACCGCCGGTCAGCTTCCGCCAGCAGCTGATCGAGACGCTCGCGTCCAACGAGAATGACAATGGCGCGGTGCCGGAAGATGCATTCGCGACTTTGACGCGCGCGCCGCAGCGGCAGCTCGCGCAGGTCGTGGCGCAGGTCCGCTCAATCCTCGGCGGCGCAAGCATCCAGGCGCGATGCCTCGAGTGCCCGGCGGTTGCGCCGGCGCGTCTCGACAAGTCCGATCTCAGCCTTCTTGCACTGGTCAAGGAATGGCTCGCCTGAAGAAGCGAGCTCCCGGGGGAAACACAGACATGCGCGTTCGAATTTCATCGCTGATCATTGCTGCGTCTGCGCTGGCGACGCCAGCTTTCGGCCAGAGTATTATCACCGAGCGCTCAGTCGCCGCGCACGAAGCGTTCCTTGCGAGCGATGCGCTCCAGGGCCGCGGCAGCGCAACGCGCGACGAGGCGATCGCGGCGGCCTATGTGGCGTCGGAATTCCAATCCTACGGCCTGACACCGGCGCCGGAGATGAACGGCTACCTCCAGAGCGCGACGGTGATCCGTGACAAGCTCACTGGGCCGTCGAACCTTACCATCGGCGGCGCAGCTGTGCCCGCACCGACGGTCATGACCGCATCCGGCCAAGCCATTGCCGGTCCGCTGACGATCGCCTCAAGCGCGAATGCCTCGATGCTCCCGCAAGCGCCGGTGGTGCTGGTCAGCGCTCGCGATGCCGATCCGATGGCTTTCTTTCGCGCCGCTTCATCGAAGCACATCGGCCTAATGATCCTTCGCGAGAGCGACAGCACGCGCAAGCTGATGGGAATGTTCGGCGGCAAGCCGCGCCTCCCGACCTTCCTCGAAGGCAGCCCCGAGCGCGACCGGCCGACGATCGTGACTCTGCCGGATGCAGCGGTCGATGCAATGGCAGCGCACACGGGCGCGCCGGTTACGTTTTCAGTCCCGGTCACGCAGGAACGGGCGCTGACGACCAATGCGATCGGATACCTTAAAGGCAGCGACCCCGCCGCAGGGACCTTGCTCTTCTCGGCGCACCTCGATCATCTTGGCGTTCGCCCTGACGGCACGATCATGCACGGCGCGAACGACGACGCATCGGGGACGACGGCCGTTCTGGAGCTCGCCCAGGCGCTGGCGTCGGGGAAGCAGCCGAAGCGAAGCATCCTGTTCGTCTGCTACGGCAGCGAGGAGATCGGCGAGTTCGGGTCGACCTATTTCGGCGAGCACCCGCCGGTGCCGCTCGACCAGATCGTCGCCAACGTCGAGTTCGAGATGATCGGCGCGCAGGACCCGAAGCTGCCGAAGGACACGCTGATGATGACGGGTTTCGAGCGGTCGAACCTCGGCGAGGCGCTCAAGCAACATGGCGGCCAAGTGACCGGCGATCCCTATCCGGAGCAGCATTTCTTCGAGCGGTCGGACAATTATGCGCTCGCTCTGAAAGGCGTCGTTGCACACACGGTGTCGGGCTGGGCGGTGACGCCGACCTATCACCAGCCGACCGACACGTTCGAGAACCTCAACATCCCCTTCATGACGAGCGCGATCCGCTCGCTCGTGGCGCCCGCCGAATGGCTGGCGAACAGCGATTTCGTGCCCGCATGGAAGCCGGGCGGGAAGCCCACGCCCGAGCGGTGAACATCTCGCGCGAAGCTGCATGCTGAGCGGGTGTATCAACCCGCTCCGACATGATCCGGCTCGCGAACAGGGACGACGCGGAGGCGATCGCAGCCATCTACCGGCCATACGTCGAGCATAGCCACTTCACGTTCGAAGAGGTGCCGCCGGACGCTTCCGAAATCGCCGAGCGGATGAGCAACCCGATTCACCCGTGGCTGGTGGCCGAAGAGGGCCGCCGCGTGCTCGGCTATGCATCGACCTCGGCAATGCGCAACCGCGCCGCATACCGATGGAGTGTAGAGACCGGTATTTACCTCGCGCCCGAAGCGCAGGGTCGCGGCATCGGACGGCAGCTCCTCGGCGACCATCTCGATTTGCTCGAAGAACGTGGCTTCGTGACTGCGATCGCAGGCATTTCGCTGCCGAACGAATCGAGCGTCGCGCTGCACGAGAAGCTCGGCTTTGCGCTGTCGGGGATCGAGCGCGGCGTCGGGTTCAAGAACGGCCGCTGGATCGACGTCGGCCGCTGGCAGCGCGACCTCGCGCCCAGAACCGCAGAGCCGCCGGACCCGCAGCGCTAAATGTGGATCGGCTTGCCGGTCACCGCCATCGCCGCTTCCTTGAGCGCTTCCTCGTGAGTCGGGTGGGCGTGGCAGGTGTAGGCGATGTCTTCCGACGTCGCGCCGAACTCCATCGCCAGCGCGGCTTCGCCAATCATCGTTCCCGCGACCGAGGCGATGATCCACACGCCAAGCACGCGGTCGGTCTTGGCATCGGCGATGACCTTTACGAAACCGTCGGGCTCGCGGTTGGTCTTGGCGCGGCTGTTGGCGAGCATCGGGAACTTGCCGATTTTCACCTCGCCATCCTTCCTGGCTTCCTCCTCGGTGAGGCCGACACCGGCGATCTCGGGCATGGTGTAGACGACCGACGGGATGACGTCGTGGTTCACGATGCCGGTCTGGCCGGCAATGTTCTCGGCGACCGCAATGCCCTCGTCCTCGGCCTTGTGGGCGAGCATCGGGCCGGGGATCACGTCGCCGATCGCCCAGACGCCGGGAACCTTGGTGCGAAACTCGTGGTCGGTCTCGATCTGCCCGCGCTTGTTGGTCTCAAGCCCGGCCTTATCGAGCGCGAGCCCTTCGGTGTTGGGCTTGCGGCCGATGGAGACGAGGACGACGTCGGCCTCGATCGTCTCGGCGGCGCCGCCGGCGGCCGGCTCGGCGGTGAGCATGACCGTATCG
>DATCJM010000244.1:0-4942 GCA_036562805.1 Sphingomicrobium sp. | reverse complement strand
ACGTTCATGCGGCTCGGCACGCCCAGCGGATTGAGCACGATGTCGACCTGCGTCCCGTCTTCGAGGAACGGCATGTCCTCGATCGGAAGGATGCGGCTGATGACGCCCTTGTTGCCGTGACGGCCCGCCATCTTGTCGCCCGGCTGAAGCTTGCGCTTCACCGCGACGAACACCTTGACCATCTTGAGCACGCCCGGCGGCAGCTCGTCGCCGCGCTCGAGCTTTTCGACGCGGTCTTCGAACCGGCGGTTGATCACCGCTGCGGCCTCATCATACTGCGCCTTGAGCGCCTCGATGTCGGCCTGGCGCTTGTCGTCCTTGACGGCGATCTTCCACCAGTCGTGGCGCTCGACGCCTTCGAGCGTCGAGTCATCAAGGCTCGAGCCCTTCTTGAGACCCTTTGGCGCGGCTGTTGCAACCTGACCCACCAGCATCTCACGCAGACGTGCGAAAGTCGCGCGGTTGAGAATGCCGCGTTCGTCGTCGGCGTCCTTCTTCAGCCGCTCCTTCTCTTCGGTCTGGATCGCCCGCGTACGGTCATCGATGTCGATGCCGTGGCGGTTGAAGACGCGGACCTCGACGACCGTGCCGCTCACGCCCGGCGGCAGTCGGAGCGACGTGTCGCGCACGTCCGATGCCTTCTCGCCGAAGATCGCGCGGAGAAGCTTTTCGTCCGGAGTCATCGGGCTCTCGCCCTTCGGCGTGATCTTTCCAACGAGGATGTCGCCTGGCTCGACCTCGGCGCCGATGTACACGATGCCCGCCTCGTCGAGGTTGCGCAGAGCTTCCTCGCCGACGTTCGGGATGTCGCGGGTGATATCCTCGGGCCCGAGCTTGGTATCGCGGGCCATGACCTCGAATTCCTCGATGTGAATGGAGGTGAACACGTCGTCCTTCACGATCCGTTCGGAGATCAGGATCGAGTCCTCATAATTATATCCGTTCCACGGCATGAACGCGACGAGCACGTTCCGGCCGAGCGCGAGCTCGCCATATTCGGTCGACGGACCATCCGCGATGATCTCGCCGGCCTCGACAGGGTCGCCCACCTTCACCAGCGGACGCTGGTTGATGCACGTGTTCTGGTTCGAGCGCTGGAACTTCATTAGCGTGTAGATGTCGACACCCGATTCACCCGGCTTGAGATCGCCGGTGACGCGAACGACGATACGCGCTGCATCGACCTGGTCGACGATGCCCGAACGGCGCGCGGCAATCGCAGCGCCGGAATCGCGCGCGACCGTCTCTTCCATGCCGGTGCCGACGAGCGGCGCTTCGGCCTGGAGAAGCGGCACCGCCTGGCGCTGCATGTTCGAACCCATCAGTGCGCGGTTCGCGTCATCGTTCTCGAGGAACGGGATAAGCGACGCCGCAACCGACACCAGCTGCTTGGGCGACACGTCCATCAGCGTGATCTGATCGCGCGGAGCGATCAGGAACTCGCCGTTGCGCCGAGCCGAGATAATGTCCTCGGCGAAGGTGCCGTCCTTGTTGATCTCGGCGTTGGCCTGGGCGATCGTGTGCTTCGCCTCCTCCATCGCGGAGAGATAAACGACCTCGGTCGTCACCTTGCCGTCGACGACCTTGCGGTACGGCGTCTCGATGAAGCCGTACTTGTTGACACGGCTGAAGCTGGCGAGCGAGTTGATCAGGCCGATGTTCGGCCCTTCCGGAGTCTCGATCGGGCAGATGCGGCCGTAGTGCGTCGGATGGACGTCGCGGACTTCGAAGCCGGCGCGTTCACGGGTGAGACCGCCCGGCCCGAGCGCCGAAACGCGGCGCTTGTGGGTGACTTCCGAAAGCGGATTGGTCTGGTCCATGAACTGCGACAGCTGCGATGAGCCGAAGAACTCGCGCACCGCGGCGACCGCAGGCTTGGCGTTGATCAGGTCGTTCGGCATCACCGTCGACACGTCGACGCTGCTCATGCGCTCCTTGACCGCGCGCTCCATGCGCAGCAGGCCGACGCGATACTGGTTCTCCAGAAGCTCGCCGACCGAGCGTACGCGGCGGTTGGCGAGATTGTCGATGTCGTCGATTTCGCCCTTGCCGTCCTTGAGGTTCACCAGCTCCTGCACCACGGCGAGGATGTCTTCCTTGCGCAGGGTCGTCACCGTGTCCTCGACGTCGAGGCCGAGGCGCATGTTGAGCTTGACCCGGCCGACGGCCGACAGGTCGTAGCGCTCGGGATCGAAGAACAAGCCGTAGAATAGCGCATCGGCCGTCTCGCGCGTCGGCGGCTCGCCGGGGCGCATGACGCGATAGATGTCGGCGAGCGCGCTGTCGCCGTCCTCGCTTTTGTCGGCCTTCAACGTGTTGCGGATCCACGGACCCGTGTTGACATAATCGATGTCGAGCAGTTCGAGCGTCTTGACGCCCGCTCCGTCGAGCTTGCCGAGATTCTCTTCGCTGACCTCGTCGCCGGCCTCGATGTAAATCTCGCCGGTCTTCTCGTTGATAAGGTCGAACGCCGAGTAGCGGCCGAAAATCTCCTCGGTCGGGATGATGAGATTCTTGAGACCGTCCTTCGCTGCCTGGTTGGCGCGGCGCGGCGTGATCTTCTCGTTGGCCTTGAACACCACCTCGCCCGTGTCGGCGTCGACGACGTCGTGCGTCGGCTTCTGCCCGCGCCATGCTTCGGCGACATAAGGGATCTGCCAGCCGTTCTTGCCACGCGTATAGGTCACGCGATTGTAGAAGGTGTTGAGAATCTCCTCGCTGGTCATTCCAAGGGCGTGGAGAAGCGCGGTCACGGGAAGCTTGCGCTTGCGATCGATGCGGACGTTGACGATGTCCTTGGCGTCGAACTCGAAGTCCAGCCAGCTGCCGCGATAGGGGATGACACGCGCGGCGAAGAGGTACTTGCCGCTGGCGTGAGTCTTGCCGCGGTCATGGTCGAACAGGACGCCCGGCGAGCGATGCATCTGGCTGACGATCACCCGCTCGGTGCCGTTGATGATGAAGGTGCCGTTCATCGTCATGAGCGGCATGTCGCCCATGTAGACGTCCTGCTCCTTGATATCGATGACCGACTTGGCCTCCGTCTCCGGGTCAATCTCGAAGGTGGTGAGGCGCAGTGTCACCCTCATCGGCGCAGCATAGGTCAGCCCGCGCTGGCGGCACTCGTCGGTGTCGTACTTCGGCGCTTCGAGCTCATAATGGTCGAAGTCGAGGTGCGCGGTGCCCGCGAAATCGACGATCGGGAAAACGGAACGAAGCGTCTTCTCGAGGCCTGACACATAGCCGGTCTTGGGATCGGAGCGGAGGAATTGCTCGTAGCTTTCGCGCTGAACCTCGATGAGGTTCGGCATTTCGGAGATTTCGTGGATGTTGCCGAAGATCTTCCGGATTCGCCGCGAACTGGTCTTCAGCCCGCTAGTGGTCTTCCGCGGTGCGTCGATCGCTTTGGTGGCCATGTGCTTCCCTGCGCTGCGCGGCAGCGCGAGATGACCCCGCGCTCCGCCTGATTTCGCCGGCTCGCCGCCGACTGAGTGTGGAGCGCTGACCCGCTACCCTCTCCAATGCGTTCGGTCCGTGCGCCAACCCGGACCCTGTCCCGGAGAGGACGGGAAAAGCTCCGGGCGCACGAAGCCGTGCGGCGGAGCCGATATGTTTGGATGAGGCTGATATAGTCCGATTTTTCCGCTTGTGAAGGGGGCTCATCGCCTTTTTGCGGGTGGGCGCGGAAACACCTGCCGATCAGGAGCGCGAGCGGCTTTTCCCCGAAATGGAGATACTTAGCCCTCAGACCGGACACGGTTTGCGTCGAGTAGCTGACCCCCTTCGGTTAAACGATCGCCGTGCGGTATCAGCGTGCCGAACTCCCGCTGAAGCTCGACGGACCGGCGGCGGCGCGCAAATTCTTCGCAGGCTGTCTTGCCGAGCGGGATGCGGAGATGGAGCATCTCTGGGTGGCGCATCTGGACGGTCAGTCGCGCTGCATCCATCTGTCCTGGCACGAGGGCGACGTCGGCGGCGTAGATTTCCCGATCCGCAGCATCATCGCCGACGCCGCCTTGCACAGCAGCGCCTCGATCCTCCTCGCGCATAATCACCCGGGTGGAAACGCCTTCCCCAGCGATGCCGACCTCGGTGCGACGCGCCGCCTCGCGATCGCCGCCGGCGCGCTTGGCTGCAAGGTCGTCGATCATTTGGTTTTCGCGGGCGGCGAATGCACGAGCCTTCGCGCCCTCGGCTTCGTCTAGGACTTGCAAGCCTTGATCGCATCGGGCGCGGGCCGGTCGCCGGCAATGCGAAACGCCATTAGATAGGCTTCGCCGCCCGCCAGCATGGTGAACTTGACCGGTTGCAGCTTGAGTGCCGCAAGCTCGCACCTGAGCTGCGCGGGCGGCATTCCGTGGCGCGCAGTCGGCCGGTCGGCGTCCACGACGACGACCACGCCGTTTGGCTTCAGTCCTTCGCGCATGTGCCACAGGAACGCATAGGGCGACGTCACCTCGTGGTACATGTGGACAAGGAAAATGCGGTCGAACGTGTGCGCCGGAAGCATCGGGTCGTCGGGCGTGCCGAGCTTCACCGCGACATTGTCCAGCCGCTCGCGCTGGACGCGGTCGCTCAGCTCGTCGGTGACCCGTGGGACGATATCTTCCGCGAGCACTCGGCCCTGCGCACCGACGACCCGCGCCAGCCGGACGGTATAATAGCCCTGCCCGGCCCCGACATCGGCGACCCACATGCCCTGCCGAACGCCGGCGAGCTGCATGACCTGCTCCGCTTCGCCGAGGCGGTCCCGCGCATCCTCGGTAGAAAATGTGTCGCCGACGATTGGCGCAACGTCGCGGTGAGCGCTCGGGAACCGCGGCTCCGAAGCTTGTTGTCGGCACGAAAGCAGTAGCAGCAGCAGCGCCGCCGCGGCCGCCGCCCTATTCCACATCCTCGACCTCGACCGTCTCGCCGGTCACCCGCTGCGACAAAGCCGCCG
>DATCJM010000202.1:0-7878 GCA_036562805.1 Sphingomicrobium sp. | reverse complement strand
CGCGACCGAGCTCTTCAAGGGCCAGCTCGACCTTGACGGCGACGGCTACATCGTCGTCGAGCCGGGCACGACAACCACCAATGTCGAGGGCGTGTTCGCCTGCGGCGACGTGATGGACAAGATCTACCGCCAGGCGGTGACAGCGGCGGGCACCGGCTGCATGGCCGCGCTCGACGCCGAGAAATATCTCGCCGCGCAGGAGTTCGAGGCGCTCGCCGCCGAATAGGCTCTCAGGGGTAAACCGCTTCGACGAAATAGAGGCCGTGCGGCGGAGCGTTGAAGCCGAGCGCCGAACGGTCCTTCGCCTCGAGCGCCTTGCGCATGTCATCGGATTTCCACTGTCCGCGCCCGACCATCGCCAGGCACCCGACCATTGAGCGCACCTGGTGATGAAGGAAGCTGCGCGCCGCTGCGGTCACGTGGATTTCGTCGCCGGCCTGAGTGACTTCCAGCCGATCCAGCGTCTTCACCGGGCTGTCCGACTGGCACTGGGCGGAGCGGAAGGTGGTGAAGTCGTGCTTTCCGACGAGATGAGCAGCGCCCTCGCGCATCGACTCGACGTCCAGCGGGACCGCGATCTGCCACACTCGCCCGGCGTCCAGCGCAGGCGGCGCACGGCGGGCGAGGATTCGGTACAGGTACCGCCGCCCAATGCATGAGAAGCGCGCGTGCCAATCCTCGGCGACCTCCGCCACGTCGAGCACGGAAACCGGGCGTGGGCGAACCAGTGCGTTCAGCCCCTCGCGCAGGCGATGCGCGGTGAGCGACTTCATGACGTCAACATGTGTCGCCATCGCAAGCGCATGAACGCCCGCGTCCGTTCGCCCTGCCGCAGTGAAAACCGTCTGCTCGCCGGTCATGCGATGGAGCGCCTCTTCCAGCGTTTGCTGGACTGATGGCCCATGGTCCTGCCGCTGCCATCCCATGAACGGGCCGCCGTCATATTCGACCGTGAGTTTCCAGCGAGTCATTGGCCCCAGCGCGTCACGGCAGGATCGTCCCTTTGGGGATTGGGAAGCCGCGCAGCAGCTCGCCCGGGGTCATTGGGCCGCGTCCCGCACGCTGCACCTTCAGCGGCCGTACGTAGCCGGAGCCACAGGCCACCGTGAGGCAATCGTCGAGGACTTCACCGGGCCGACCCGACGCTTCTATGCCAACAGCGGCATCGAGCAGCTTGATCCTTTCGCCCTTCGTCTCGAACCAGGCGCCCGGGATTGGATTGAACGCGCGCACCCGACGCTCGATCTCGTCCGCGGAGTGCGACCAGTCGATCCGCGCCTCCGCCTTGTCGATCTTCGATGCATAAGTGGCCCCGTCGCTTGGCTGCGGTTTGGCCGGAGTGGGGCGGCGCAGCCATTCGACCAGCGCCTTCGCCCCGAGCTTCGCTAGTTCACCCGTGACTTGCCCGGCATTCTTTCCACGAATGTCGAGCTCAAGGCAGAGCAGCATCGGCCCCGTGTCGAGCCCTTCCTCCATCTCCATGATCGTCACGCCACTAACCTCGTCGCCGGCGAGGATCGCGCGCTGGATCGGCGCCGCGCCCCGCCACCGCGGAAGGAGCGACGCGTGCACGTTGACGCAGCCTTGTTTCGGCCCATCGAGGATCGGCTTGGGGAGAATCAATCCGTAGGCGGCGACCACTGCAAGATCGGCATTTAGCGCGCGAAACCGTTCCTGCTCCGCGGGATCCCGGAGCGTCCGCGGCGTCCGCACCTCGAGCCCGAGCGCATCGGCTCGCTGATGCACCGCCGTCTTTCGCTCCGCCTTGCCGCGTCCGCCGGGCCGCGGTGGCTGCGTATAGACGGCGACCAGTTCGTGACCCGCGCCTACGAGCGCATCGAGGCTCGGCACCGCGAAGTCCGGCGATCCCATGAAGACGATGCGCATTGCGCCGCCTATGGCGAAACGCGGCGGAATTGCCTACCTCGCGCCGCTGTGGCCAGTCAGGAAATCGAAGCCTTGAGCCAAGCGCTCGCGCGCCTGCCTGGTCTTGGGCCGCGGTCGGCGCGCCGTGCGGTCCTGCACCTGATGAAGAAGCGCCAAACGGCCCTCGAGCCGTTGCTCGCCGCACTGCAGAACGTGTCGGAAAAGCTGTCGAGCTGCACCGTTTGCGGCAATGTCGACACGTCCGACCCCTGCAGCATCTGCCGCGACCCGCGCCGTGACGAGAAGATGCTGTGCGTCGTCGAGGAAGTCGCCGACCTGTGGGCGCTCGACCGCTCGCGGCTGTTCCCCGGGCGTTATCATGTGCTTGGCGGCCGCTTGTCGGCGCTCGAAGGCGTCGGGCCGGAGGATCTCACGATCGACCGGCTCGTCCGCCGCGTCTCGGACGGAGGCATCGATGAGGTTGTGCTCGCGATGAACGCCACCCTGGAGGGGCAGACCACGGCTCACTATGTCGCCGAACGCCTGGAGGGATTTCCGATCCGTCTCAGCCAGTTGGCTCACGGACTTCCGGTCGGCGGGGAGCTCGACTATCTCGACGAGGGAACGCTTGCCCAGGCCTTGCGCGCGCGCCGCCCGATTTCTTGAACCCGTTCAGTTGAAAGACTAAATCCGACCCATGGCCATCCGCCGCATCTATGAGACGCCCGATCCCGTCCTCCGCCAGATTTCCAAGCCAGTGGAGACGTTCGATGCTGAGCTGAAGACGCTCGTCGCCGACATGTTCGAGACCATGTACGACGCGCCGGGGATTGGCCTTGCCGCGGTGCAGGTCGGCGTTCCGCTCCGCCTCTTGGTGATCGACCTCCAGGAGCCGGAAAATCCGGACGATCCCGAGAGCCCCAACGTCAAGGATCCGAAGGTCTTCATCAACCCGGAAATCCTGTGGCACTCGGACAGCGAGGTCCCCTACACCGAGGGCTGCCTGTCAGTCCCCGAGCAATATGCGGAGGTCATGCGCCCCGATCGAATCCGCGCGCGGTGGCAGGATGAGAAGGGCGCGAGCTACGAGGAAGAGATCGAGGGCCTGCTCGCCGTCTGCCTCCAGCACGAAATGGACCATTTGAACGGCGTGCTCTTCATCGACCATTTGTCGCGCCTGAAGCGCGATATGGTGTTAAAGAAGCTCGCCAAGTGGCGGAAAGAACAGGCCTTAAAGGCGGCCTAGGCGGTCACCGCCGCGTCCGCGTTCCGGCAATCCTCCGCGCATTCACGGCACATTTGGGCGCACAGCTTGCAATGCTCGCGATCGTGCTTCTCGCATTCGGCCGCGCAGGCATCGCAGGCGCGGGCGCATAGCTCGAGCAATTCGCGCACGACCTGGCTGTTGTCGCCGCTCTGGCGTAGCGCCACGTTGCACGCCGCATCGCAGATGTCGGCACAATCGAGACAGAGGCGGATGCACTGCACCATGTCCATGGCCTCGGCGACGCAGGCGTCCGCGCAGCTGCGGCACATCTTCGCGCAATACATCATGTGATGCACCGCATCGCCGAGCGGCTGGTTGACATGGCCATGCACAATCGGGTGCAGCGAAATCATCTTACGGATCGACATGCTTTTCTCCTCGCTCGCTTGTGCCAACGTTCCGCTTGAGGTGCGGGTCCAACAGCCCTAAAGTTCGCATAATGTTCCGGGGGAGTTACGGTGGACGCGACCGTCATTGCAATGGTTCTCGTGGCGTTGATCGTCGGCGGAGTCATCGGCTGGCTGTGGGCAAGCCGTGAGGCTGCGGGCGCCAAACAGACGGTCGAGAACCTGCGGCTCCAGCTCGACGGCGTTGTGAAGGAGCGTGATGCGAATCGTGGGGCGGTCAGTGAGCTGGCTGCGTTGAAAGCAGGCCAGGAAGAGCGCGAGAAGAGCTTCCAGCAGCAGATCGAGGCGCTCAAGGACGCCAAGGAGAGCCTCTCGGCCCAATTCCACGAGATCGCCGGCAAGCTGCTCGGCGATGCGCGCAAGACCTTCCTCGACCAGGCCGGGGAGAAATTCACCCAGGCGGTCTCACCGGTCGAAACCCTCCTCAAGAGCTATCAGGAGAAGCTGCAGACGATCGAGAAGGAGCGTGTCGACCATTATGCGGGGATCCGTGAGGTCGTCGAGCAGGTGAAGCTCGGGCAGGGGCAGGTGCGCGACGAGACTCGGCATCTGGTGAACGCCCTTCGTGCTTCGCCCAAGGCCCGCGGGCGTTGGGGCGAACAGAGCCTTCGCAACGTGCTGGAGCAGGCGGGGCTTACCGAGCATGTCGATTTCCAGACCGAGGTCTCGGTCGACACTGACGACGGTCGCTTGCGGCCGGACGTCATCGTCTCGCTACCGGGCGGTCGCAAGCTCGTGATCGACGCCAAATGCTCGCTCAACGCCTATCTCGACGCCTGCGACGAAGTCGACGACGAAAAGCGCGAGGCCTGCTTCCGTGCCCATGTCGCGTCGATGCGGACGCACGCACAGCAGCTCGGCTCAAAGGCCTACTGGGCCCAATTCGGCGACGCCGCCGATTATGTGATCATGTACATCCCGGGCGAACATTTCCTCGCCGCGGCGCTCGAGCAGGATCCGGCGCTGTGGGACTGGGCGTTCGAGCGGCGGGTTCTCCTCGCGACGCCGACCAATCTGGTCGCCATCGCGAAGACCGTTGCAAGCATCTGGCGACAGGAGCGATTGGCCGAAGCGGCGCAGGAAATCGCAAGCCTGGGCAAGGAATTGCATTCGCGACTTGCGACGATGAATGAACATATGACGCGGGTCGGCAAAAATCTTGCGACGGCGAACAGCGCCTACAACCAGATGGTTGGCAGCTTCGAAAGCCAGGTGCTGACGCAAGCGAAGCGCTTCGAAACACTGGGCGCCGGAAGCGCGAAGAGCCTCGAAACACCGCCGATGGTCGAAGTCGCGCCGCGCCCGCTCACGAAGTTGGGCAAACCGTCGAACGACGAGCCACCTCGGATCGCCGCGGAGTAGGCGCTAGAGTCCGCCGCAGCCGTTGAACTGCTTGCCGTCGACCGTGACCTGCACCTTGTCGGGGTAGGTGCGGTCGCTCATTCCGTCGCTGCACTGGGCGTGGACGATGTTCACGTTGATCCGCGGCGTCTGGTAGATCTCGCCGGCGAAGGCGACGATCGCCTTGGGCGTCGGCTGCTCGACCGGCTGCTGCCCGGCGAGCACGAACGTGACGTTATGCTCGTCGATCAGCAGGTTCCAGAACGGCTCGGTGCCCACGCCATGATAGGGCGCCGGTGGTGCGGCGGGAATGGTTGCGCAGGCGCCGAGCGATGCGGCGAGGGCAAGAGGGAGCGTCTTCTTCATTCGTCAAACAACCGCAGCATCTTCGGCCGGTTCCGTCAGCGCCAGCTCGCTTTCACCGCAAAGGCCATGACAGCAGCGGCAATCGCGGCATTGAGGCTATCGGCCCGCCCCGACATCGGGATTTTGACGAGAAGGTCGCACTCGGCCTCATAATCGGCTGGAAGACCCTGCTGCTCGTTGCCGATCAGGAGAAAGCACGGACGGCGATATTCGGCCTCGAGATAGTCCTGACTCGCCTTGAGGCTGGTCCCGACAAGCTGGCCCTCGCCGGAGCGGAGCCATTCGGTGAATTCAGGCCAGCGGGCATTTGCAATGTGCTGCGTGAACAGTGCGCCCATCGATGCGCGCACTGCCTCGACCGAGAAGGGGTCGGCGCAATCGTCGACCAGGATCAGGCCGCCCGCGCCGACGGCATCGCCGGTCCTCAGGATCGTGCCGATGTTCCCCGGGTCGCGAAGCGCCTGGGCGACGATCCACAGCGGCGCTTGGCTGCGGTCGATCCGCTCCAGGCTCGTCCCGGGCTGGCGATAGGCGCCGAGCAGCATCTGCGGATTGTCCTTGCCGCTCATCTTCGAGAGGATGTCGGCGCTGGTCTCGATCGCGTCGCCGCCGGCAGCTTCGGTCGCGGCGATAATCTCAGCAGCAAGCGGATGCTTCGCGCCTTCCGCCGAGAAGGCGACGATCTCGGGAAGCCGTCCGCTATCCCGCGCTTCGGTCAGGATCCGCAGGCCCTCGGCAAGGAACAATCCTTCAGCCCGTCGGGCCTTCTTGTCGCGAAGCGAGCGGAGAAGCTTCACGGTTGCATTCGAAAAGGCGGTGACCTCGCGGGGCATCTTACCTCGTGCTTCGAGATGGCACTTCGACTTCGCTCAGTGCCTCCTCAGCATGAGCGGATCAATCATTCGCTCATCCTGAGGAGCGTCTGAGTTTATCGAAGCCGCGTCTCGAAGGATCACTCCTCGCCAAATCTCTCTTCCACCAGCGCAACGAGTTGCGCCAGCGCCTCTTCGGCGTGATCCCCCTCGACATGGATGACGATCGCATCGCCCCTCGCTGCGCCAAGCATCATCAGGCCCATGATGGAGGTGCCGCAGACCTTCTGCCCGTCTTTCTCGACCTCGATAACTGCATCGATCGCCGTCGCGAGATTGACGAACTTGGCGCTCGCCCTTGCGTGAAGCCCGCGTTGGTTCGTGATCCGAACCTCGCGGCTGACAGCCGTCAAGCCGCGGCCTCGCCGAGGATTTCCGACGCGACGGAGATATATTTGCGGCCTGCCTCGCGCGCTGCAGCGACGGCGGCGTGCACCGGCATCACCTTGCGCGCACCCTCGAGCCTGATGAGCATCGGCAGGTTCACGCCCGCGATCACCTCGACATTCTCGCCCTTCATCAGGCTGATGGCGAGGTTCGACGGTGTGCCGCCGAACAGGTCGGTGAGGATTATCACGCCCTTGCCGAGGTCGACCTTGGCGATCGCGCCGGCAATGTCCTTCCGACGCGCTTCCATATCGTCATCGGGGCCAATGCAGATGGCTTCGATCGCCTCCTGCGGCCCGACGACATGCTCCATCGCGGTGACGAATTCGGCCGCGAGCCGGCCATGAGTCACCAGCACCAATCCAATCATCGATTCAACTCGTCCTCGCCCTCGCTTGCCGCAGCGCGCCCGGGATGCCGTTCGATCGTGTCCCTCGGCGGTGAGGCGAGATCACGGTGACGCACATTCGGAGCAAATCCGGCATTACTCAACCGCTCCGCCATTTCGACTGCCGCGGCCACCGATCGGTGCCGACCCCCTGTACATCCGAATGCCACGGTCATGTAACTTTTGCCCGCGGCCCAGTAGCGGGGAATCCAGTCGATGAGAAGCGCTTCGATGCGGTCGATCGTCTCGTCCCAGGAGGGCTCCTTGCGCAGATAGGCCCGCACGGGCTCGTCGGCGCCGGTGAGCGGACGAAGCTCGTCCTCCCAGTGCGGATTGGGGAGGAAGCGCATGTCGAAGACCAAGTCGGCGGTGCGCGAGATACCGCGCGCGAATCCGAAGGAGGCAATGGTGAGGACAGGCTGATCCTCGTCGCCCCCGTACCGGCGCTTGAGCTCGTCGGCGAGCTCGGCCGGGCTGAGGTCGGTAGTGTCGAGTACGCTCTCGGCGACGGTCCGCAGCGGGGCGGTGATGCGCCGCTCGCGGGCGATGCCGTCCTCCGCGGGGCGATCGGGCGCGAGCGGGTGGCGCCGCCGGGTCTCGTCATAGCGGCGAATGAGCTCGCTTCCGGAGCAATCGAGGTAGAGGATCTCGGGCTCGACGCCTTCGATCGACCGAATGAGGTTCGGCAGCGTCTCCGCGTCGAATCCGCGGCTGCGCGCGTCCATCGCGATCGCAACCGGCCGCGTCGCCCGCCGTCCGCGGCCATGGACGAAACTCTCGAGAAGGTCGGCGGGCAAATTGTCGACCGTGTCCCAGCCCATGTCCTCGAGCGTATCGAGGACTGTCGACTTGCCCGCGCCGGACATGCCGGTGACGAGCAGCAGCCGCGGCAGGCGCCGCGACGAGCTCACCGCGACTTCAGCCCCATGCGGTCAAGCGCCAGCGCGACCTTGGCCGGCGCGGACGCGGTCATCGCGTCGATCG
>DATCJM010000197.1:0-3548 GCA_036562805.1 Sphingomicrobium sp. | reverse complement strand
CGCTCGATCCGCTCGATGAACAGCCGCAATTGATCGGCCGCGACGGCGCCTTCCGCCATGTTCCACTGTCTCCGATTTCAGGTTTGAGCCGCGGCTCTAGCGGGTTGAACGGCCATATCAAGCGGCTATGGGCATGGGTCGGTGACGGAAACCCTCGCTCCACGCTCGCGCAAGGTGAAGATCCTGGCGACGCTCGGCCCCGCGTCGAGCGACGCCAAGATGATCCGCAAGCTGATGCTTGCCGGCGCCGACGCGTTCCGCATCAACATGAGCCACGGCGACCAGAAGACGAAGGCCAAGCTCGTCGAGCATATCCGCGCGCTCGAAAAGGAGTTTCACAGGCCGACGACGATCCTGTTCGACTTGCAGGGGCCGAAGTTGCGCGTCGGCCGCTTCGAGGGCGGCCGGACGACCATCGAAAAAGGCAGCCGGTTCATCTTCGATCAGGATGGCGCGCTCGGCGGCAGCAACCGCGTGCAGTTGCCGCACCCCGAGCTGTTCCAGGCGATTCGGCCAGGCACGAGCGTCCTTATCGACGACGGCAAGGTGCGCCTCAGCGTTCTGGAGGTCGGCGCGGACCAAATCGTTACAGAGGTCAAGGTTGGCGGCACGGTTTCGGACAACAAGGGCGTCAATGTTCCGGACGTCGTCGTTCCGATCCCGGCGCTCACGGACAAGGACCGTGACGACCTCCACTTCGCGCTCGAGCAGCGGGCGGACTGGATCGCATTGTCGTTCGTCCAGCGGCCCGAGGACGTTGCCGAAGCCCGTTCGCTGATCGGCGAGCGCGCGGCTCTATTGGCGAAGATCGAGAAGCCGGCGGCGATCGACCGGTTGAACGACATCATCGAGCTTTCCGACGCAGTGATGGTCGCGCGCGGCGACCTCGGCGTCGAGCTTCCGCCCGAGCGGGTGCCGCCGCTCCAGAACCGGATCGTCGCCACGGCCCGGCAGTTCGGAAAGCCGGTCGTGGTTGCGACGCAGATGCTGGAATCGATGGTGACCTCGCCGACGCCGACGCGAGCGGAGGTCAGCGACGTCGCCACCGCCATCTACGACGGCGCCGACGCGGTGATGCTGTCGGCGGAAAGCGCGAGCGGGCAATATCCGTGCGAAGCGGTGCAGATGATGGACCGCATCGCCAACAGCGTCGAGCGCGACCCGAGCTACCAGGCGCGCATCCATTTCACGCACACCCGTGTCGAGCCGACGACGGCGGACGCGCTGTCCGCTTCGGCGCGGCAGATTGCGAGCACCGTCTCGGCGACGGCGATGGTCTGCTACACCAGCTCGGGTGCGACAGCGCGGCGCATCGCACGCGAGCGGCCGGCGGTTCCCCTTTTGGCGATGAGCGCGTCGCTTCATACGTCGCGGCGCATGGGTCTCCTGTGGGGCGTGCACGCGGTTCACACCCGGGACGTTTCGAGCTTCGAGGAAATGGTCGAGAAGGGGAAGCGCATGACGCTTCGTCACGAGATCGCCAAGGGCGGTGACCGGATCGTCCTGATGGCCGGCATTCCGTTCGGGACGGCCGGGTCGACCAACGTGCTGCACGTCGTCCGGCTGATCGGCGACGAGGTCGAGCGCTACCAGGCGAGCAAGGCGTCAGCGGGGCAGTAAGCCCGGAATTTCATCCGCGATCTCGCGGGCGAGGAAGCCGACCGGGCCAATTTTCCTGGCCAGGCGAGCGCCCGCTTCGCCGTGCAGCCAGACGGCCCACAGCAAGGCGCTGAGCGGCTCCGCGCCACGCGCGAGCAGTCCGCCGACGATTCCGGCGAGGACGTCGCCGCTGCCGGAGACTCCGAGCCCCGGCGCTCCGCCCTCGTAGGTCCAGCAATCGCCATTGGGCGTGACGACGTGGCTGGTGACGCCTTTGACGAGGACGATCGAGCGATAGAGCTCCGCAGCGCGAATGCCGCAGCCGACCGGGTCCTGCTCGACATGATCGGTTTCGCAGTTGAGCAGGCTCGCCAATTCCTTGGCGTTTGGAAGAAGCACCGGAAGACACGATCCCTGCAGCGCGCGGTCGTGGAGCGGCTCGAGGGTTTCCAGGAGCGCGACGTCGAGGGCGAGGGCGGCGTCGGTTTGGAGGAGGGCGTCGGCGAGGCGCTTGCACATGTCGGAACGGCGCACACCGGGCCCGGCGACGATCGCGTCTACCTCGTTCGCGGACTCGACGATCTTGTCGACGGCGCTTCCGGCGAAGCCGCCGTTGCTGTCCTGCTCGAGGCCGGTGACCATCGCTTCGGGCATGGCGACCGCCAGCGGCATTGCGGCGCTTTCGACGGTCGCGATGCGCAGCTTGCCGGCTCCGGCCCGCATCGCGGCGGTTGCGGCTAGAAGCGCCGCGCCGGGAATGTCGCGGCTTCCGGCAACGATGAGGATCCGGCCCTTGGTCTCCTTGTCGCCGTCGACGACCGGCGGAAGCGGGTGCTGCTCCAGCGCAGCGGAATCGAGCTTCATCGGGTTCCCGTCACGGCGTCCGGGGCGGATGTCTTCGGCGCGCCTTCGGCTTCGAGCGGTGCGCCGTGGTTCCACAGGGCGAGCTCGGGGACGCAGAGGCCCTTCGCGCCGGGCTCGAACTCGTAAGCGGCGATCCCGCAGTTCAGGACCTCGGCCTGCTTGTCGATCGCCAGGATCTGCTGCTCGTCGAGCTCCTCCAGGATGTACCGGAAGCACAGGACCACGACCTGGTGGCAGACGACCAGCACGCGGCGGTCGCAATAATGAAGGTTGATCGTGTTCAGCATCGAGCGGAGGCGCAGGATCACGTCAGCCCAGCTCTCGCCGCCCGGCGGCCGGTGGTAGAATTTGCCGAGCCGCCGGCGGTGCGCGGCCTCTTCCGGGAATTTGTGGCGAATTCCGGCTGTCGTCAGTCGGTCGAAGATTCCGAACTCGCGCTCGCGAAGCCGCTCGTCGATGATCGTATGCGCCGGCCCTCCGGCCAGTGCGCCCGCGCGGCAGATGATCTCGGCGGTCTGCCTGGCGCGGACGTAGGGCGAGGACAGGATGAGCTCGGGCCGCTCGTCGCGCGGGAGCGCCGCGAACCAGCGGCCGGCGGCCTCCGCCTGCTCACGGCCGAGCTGCGACAGCGGAACGTCGACGTCGCGCAGCTCGATATCGATCTCGTGCGCGCCGGCCTCGTCGGCCGCGTCTCGCGCCACATTACCCTGACTTTGTCCATGCCGAACGAGCCACAGGCGCGCCGGCCAATTCTGACGATCAGCCATATTGAATCAGCAGAAAGCACCAGCAGCGAGATTGTGCCGGTGCGGCCTGGCCTAGAACCGAAATCCGCTCATCTCGAGGAGCCGCTGAGCGAAGTCGAAGCGGCGTCTAGAAGGAGGTCCTTCGAGACGGGCTTTCGTCTCGCTTCGCTCGCTCTGTCCCTCCTCAGGATGAGCGGGTTTGGTGCAGTGTACTCGGCCTTTGCAGCTTATTCAGCCGCCACCGCTGTCGCTTGCGACTCCCCCAGGCGCTTCACCCGCTCGTCCATGCGGCGGAAGGTAGCGAGGGCCTGCCCGACGATCTGGTCCATATTGTAATAG
>DATCJM010000183.1:0-3517 GCA_036562805.1 Sphingomicrobium sp. | reverse complement strand
AGCGAGCGGCCTGAGCTCACCAGCGCCAAGGTCATCGTCTCCGGCGGCCGCGCGTTCGGCTCGTCCGACCAGTTCCATTCGCTGCTCGACCCGCTCGCCGACAAGCTCGGCGCCGCGGTCGGCGCGAGCCGCGCCGCCGTCGATGCCGGCTACGCTCCCAACGATTACCAGGTCGGCCAGACCGGCAAGATCGTCGCTCCGGAAGTCTATATCGCAATCGGGATTTCGGGCGCGATCCAGCACCTCGCCGGGATGAAGGATTCGAAAACCATCGTCGCGATCAACAAGGACGAGGAGGCGCCGATCTTCCAGGTCGCCGACATCGGCCTCGTCGGCGACCTGTTCAAGATCGTTCCGGAGCTGACGGAGAAGCTTTAAAAGCCGCTCAAGAAGTCGGCGAGGTTTGCGCCAAGTGCCTCTACCGCATAGCCGCCTTCCATCAGGACCAGCGTCGGCAGGCCCAGCGACGCGATGCGCCGCGCCATCGGCGCATAGTCGCTGGTCTTGAGCTCGAAATAGCTGATCGGGTCAGCCTCGTGCGTGTCGGCTCCGTAGCTGACGATGAGGAAGTCTGGCGTTTTCTGTTCGAGCCAGTCGAGCGCCTGCGACAGCGCCGGCGCGTAGCGGCCCCAATCGGTCCCGCGGGGCAGCGGCAGGTTCAGGATATTGCCTCTGCTTTCGTCGGCATGGCCCCAGAAGAACGGATAGTCGGTCGACGGGTCGGCGTGGATCGACGCGAAAAATACGTTGTCGCGGCCGGCAAAAATATCCTGCGTGCCATTGCCGTGGTGATAGTCGACATCGAGGATGCCAACCCGGCGCCTTCCTGCCGCAATCGCTGCCTCGGCGCAGATCGCCGCGTGGTTGAGATAGGAATATCCTCCGAAATAGTCGCGGCCGGCGTGGTGGCCCGGCGGGCGGGTGCAAGCGAAGGCGCTCCGCTCGCCATCAAGCACCGCCGCCAACCCCGCGAGGCCGGTCTGCGCGCTCCAGTAGCAGGCTTCCCACGTACCCGGGCCGATGGGTGTCGACGTATCGAAGCTGTGCTGCCCGAGCCGAGCGTCGATGCGCGACAGGCTCAGCGGGCGTCTACCGACGATCGGGAAGGTATAGGGAAGTGCGTCGCCTTCGCGTCCGACGGAGAGCCATTCGCGATGGGCATCCCGAAGCAGGTCGAGATATTCACGGCTGTGCACGCGGAGCAGCGGGTCGATGCCGTGGTCGACAGGCGCTTCGGCAGGACCGATCGCGCCGAGGATCGCATCGACGCGTCCTCGATGCTCGGCAGCCGGGTGCAGCTTGCCGTTGAAGAATTCCGCCGCGGGCGCGTGGGCCCGCTGGCGTTTGTCCCAGAAGCATCGCATCGCCGCGGTTTAGCGTCCGCAGGCGCCGTGAGAACCCGCGATGTCAGTCGCCGACGTGCTCGGGCTTACCCTTGCGCTTCGTCGACGCCATCTTCTTGAGCTCTTTCTCGCTCATCGAATCGTACATGCTCTTCGATGCACCCTTGAGAGAGCTCTTCGGCGCATCATGCTCCTTCACGGCGAGCGCCGCGCCGGCGGCCTTCTGCTGTGCTTTCGATTTGGCAGGCATTTGATCGCATCTCCTTGTCAGGACCTGCGAAACAAACGCTTCGTCGAGGCAATCGCTTCGATCAAAAGGCGATATTGCGCGTGATCAACCACTGGCTTCCGGCACGATGCCAGGCGGTGAGATAGCGCCCGACGACCATGTGCTGCTTGCCTGAACGCATGATCGTCATCTGCGCGCTTCCCCATTCGTAGACATCGTCGGGGTCCGCAGCGGCGCGGCCGTCGCTATGGATGCTGGCGCGAAGCACCTTCACGCCCGCCGGACGGCGCTTGTACATCGTTCGCACGCCCGATCTGCCGTGAATGGCCGTCCCGTCCGGAGCAATGAATACGCCATTCGTCGCATAAGGTGCGCTCAAGACGTCCGCGTTCCCGGTCAGGATTGCACGTTCCCAGTCGCTATTTGCCTTGTCGATGAATGGCGCCGCCGAGGCGAGCGTTTGACGCTGCCAGTTCGGAGCAGCAGCCAGCAGCAATGAACAGGCTGCGGCCAAAAGGATTTCACGCATCACCGGGACCTCCCGTCCCAAAGCTTACCGACTGAGAGCTGCGACTCAACTGCTGCGCCGCGATCGGCTCGCGTGATTCTTTTGCGGCACATGGTTGCCCAGCGTGCGTTGGACCCTCAATGCAATCGATGCTGCCGAAACGAAATCGATCGAGGGGAAGCTTGTGAAGTCTCGCAGCGAAAGGATTGCCCTTGTCGCCGGAGGAGCCGGCTTCATCGGCTCGCATCTGTGCGAGCGGCTGCTCGCCGAGGGCGCGACGGTCCTGTGTCTCGATAATCTCCAGACCGGCCGGGCGCAGAATTTTCGTGCCTTCGCGGATCATCCGCGGTTCGAATTCGTCGAGCACGACGTCGTCGACCCGTTGCCGCAATGGCTTCAGCGAGCACGGTTGACCCACATCTACCAATTGGCGTGCCCAGCCTCGCCGCCGCACTATCAGGCAGATCCCGAACACACGATGCTCACGAACGTGCTCGGCACACGCAACCTGCTCCGTCTTGCGGAGACGAGCGGGGCGCGGCTTTTGCTGGCGTCGACGAGCGAGGTTTACGGCGATCCCGAGGTGCATCCGCAGACGGAGGATTATCGCGGATCGGTCAGCTGTACCGGTCCGCGCGCCTGCTACGACGAAGGCAAGCGAGCGGCGGAGACGTTGGCCTTCGATTTTTTCCGACATCGCCGCGCCGATGTCCGGGTCGCGCGCATCTTCAACACATACGGACCAAGAATGCGCTGCGACGACGGCCGCGTCGTTTCGAACTTTATCTGCCAGGCCCTGTCGGGTGAGGACATCACCATCTACGGCGACGGCTCGCAAACGCGAAGTTTCTGCTTCGTAGACGATACGGTGGAAGCACTCGTTCGCCTGATGGGTAGCGAAGCTGCCGCGGGCGTGGCCGTCAACGTCGGCAACCCGAGCGAACTGACGGTGACGCGCCTCGTCGAGATGATCGTTGCGATGGCGCGCTCCTCCTCACGGATCGCCCATTTTCCACTTCCGGTGGATGACCCGCGACGCCGCCGGCCCGACATAACGCGGGCACAGCTCCTGCTCGGATGGGAACCGCGGGTCGACCTCGAAGCTGGCCTGCGCGCGACCATTGCGTGGTTCGAGAACAAGCAAAATCGTGTCGCTGCCGAAATGTACGTTGACGTTCCGATGATCGCGACGGCCGCTGAATAAGGGCCCATCGCGCTCCCGATCGGACGAAGCGGCAGTTCATCCGCGAGCAAGGGCGGTAACCTTTAATGAACTCCGGTCATTGCAACGCGCAGTGATTTTCGGGACAATTGGCAACGGATGATCAGCCTCGAGGGCCTTTCGACAAGCGCGCATTCCGGCCGACCGGAGTGTTCCCCCGCCGATATTCCGTTGCTTCAGTCTCTTCCGAAGCCGGTTCGAGATCGCCTCATGGC
>DATCJM010000154.1:0-2639 GCA_036562805.1 Sphingomicrobium sp. | reverse complement strand
GCCGTAGGCCATGGCCTCGAAGATCAAAGCGGCTTCGAGGCGGCCGAGGCCGATGCCGCCGCTCTCCTCCGACACGTAGATCGAGCCGAAGCCAAGCTCGGCCGCCTCGCGGATCGTGTCACGGGGGAAGATCTTCTTCTCGTCCCACTCGGCGGCATTGGGTGTGATCGCGTCGGCCGTGAACTTGCGCGCCATCTCCTGGATCTGGAGCTGGTCTTCGGTGAGGTCGAACTGGCTCATTGCGCGGGCGCTCTAGCCCGCGGGTTCCTCCTGAAGCAATCCTTCGAAGCTGAGGACCTGGCGGACCGAATCGCGCTTCATCATCCGATCGCGAAAGGCGCGGAGGTTCGGCCATTTGTCGAGGCCGATCATCTTGTCCGCCCAGCTGGCCATCACAAAGAGATAGGGGTCGGGAAGGGTGAGCTCCGCGCCCATCAGGAACGGGCCGTCGCCGAGCTGGCGGTCGATATGGTCGAGCTTCTTCGAAAGATCGGCGACGACGAACTGCTTGAACTCGTCGGTGGCGTTGGGATTGAACAGGAAGCCGAAGCGCTTGTGCAGCTCGGTGGTGATGTAATTGACCAGCTCCAGCACCCGGTAGCGGCGAAAATTGCCGAGCGGCGGAAGCACTTCGGGCCAGCTGGCCCGGTCGCCGAGATATTGAAGGATGACCGCATTCTCGGTCAGCACTTCGCCGCTGTCGAGGCGGAGCGCGGGGACGGCGCCCTTGGGGTTGATGTCATAATAGGAACTGCCGTCCTCGAGCGTGTGGCTCTTTAGGTCGACCCGCTTCGAATCATGGTCGAGGCCGATCTCGTGAAGCAGGATATGCGGCGCCTGGCTGCAGGCTCCGGGCGAATAATAAAGGATCATCTCCCGCGCTCCTTTCAATGCGAATTGGTGGTGCCGAGGCCGTTCACGTCGGGATTGTCGAAGCCGTTCTGAAGCTGGTTCGAGGGCGTGACGCTGCTTTCGTCCGCAGGCAGCGTCTCGATCTGGGCGTTGTCGGCCGCGACCTGGTTGTCGGGAACGCCGGCGTCCATCGAGATGCCGTTGTTCTCAGCTGCCTGCTGCTTGTCGTGACAGGCGCCGACCGCCCAGGCTGCCGCGGCGAGAACAATGACCAGTCTAGCATTTGGCATAAGTGTAGCTCGCTGTCGGATTGCCCTCTGTTCGTGTCAATCGGCCGCCGGAACGTTTCAAGGATTCGAACTTGTCCCAGGTCTGCCCCTCGCCGGTGAAGTGAAACGTGCCGCGCGTCGTGCCGGCGTCCGTCGCTACGTCGCCTGCGGGGACGGCGCGCGATTCGTAGAAGTTGAGCTGGTTGGGCCCGATGACGAGGAGACCCTTGGCGCTCGACAGCGGGCCGGTGCAGTCGCCCGGCGTCAGGCCCCACCGTCCCTGCAGGGCGGCGGGAATTGGCGCGCTCTCGCCAGGCGTCGGAGCCGCGGCGTGGTTTTCGATCGCATTGGCGGGCGGTCCGCCTGCGGGATCCGGATTGGTATCGTTGACCGGCAGCGAAATGTTCGTGCTCGCTGCCGCATTGCTGGCGACCGGATCCGGCTTGCTGCAAGCGGCGATGGCGGCGAGGACGGCGAACGTGACGACAGGGAGGCGAAATCGCATGCCCCCCTAACGCGCTCACATCGTCCTAGTATCCGGCGGCGCCCCTCAGCCCATGGTCGGGATCATGAACGCGGACTTGTTGTCCGCGTCGACGAAGCCGTCGGGCCAGCGCTGGGTCACGACCTTGTTCTTGGTCCAGAAGCGAAGGCCCTCCTGGCCGTACTGGCCGATGTCGCCAAAGCCCGAGCGCTTCCATCCGCCGAAGCTGTGATAGCTGACCGGCACCGGGATCGGCACGTTCACGCCGACCATGCCGACGTTGACGCGATGGGTGAATTCGCGCGCGGCGTGGCCGTTGCGGGTGAAGATCGCGACGCCATTGCCATATTCGTGCTGGCTCGGAAGGCGGACCGCTTCCTCGAAATCCCTGGCGCGCACCATCTGGAGCACCGGGCCGAAGATCTCGTCCTTGTAGCTCTTCATGTCGGGCGTCACGCGGTCGAAGAAGGTCGGGCCGATGAAGAAGCCTTCCTCATGGCCCTGGAGCATGAAGCCGCGGCCGTCGACGACGAGCTCCGCGCCCTCGTCGATGCCCATCTGGATGTAATTCTCGATCCGCTCCTTGTGCGCCTTGCTGACGACTGGGCCGTAATGCGCCTCGGCATCGGTCGACACGCCGACGCGGAGGCCCTCGATGGCCGGGATCAGCTTCTGGCGCAGCCTGTCGGCGGTCTCGTCGCCGACAGGCACGACGACCGGAAGCGCCATGCAGCGCTCGCCGGCCGAGCCGAAGGCTGCGCCGGCGAGGTCATTAACGACCTGGTCGAGGTCGGCATCGGGCATGACGATGCCGTGGTTCTTGGCGCCGCCCATCGCCTGGACCCGCTTCCCGTTCGCGGTGCCGCGCGCGTAGATGTACTGCGCGATATCGCTGCTGCCGACGAAGCTGACCGCGGCGATGTCGGGATGGTCGAGGATCGCATCGACCATCTCCTTGTCGCCGTGGACGACATTGAGGATTCCGTCGGGGAGGCCCGCTTCCTTCATCAGTTCGGCGAGGCGGACGGGAACGC
>DATCJM010000147.1:0-6264 GCA_036562805.1 Sphingomicrobium sp. | reverse complement strand
AGATTGTCGAGCTTGCCCTCGGCCCTGCGGCGGACGAGCTCCCCGTTCTCGATCGTGCAGATGCCCGCGGAATCATAGCCGCGATATTCCAGCCGCTTCAGTCCATCGAAGAGCCGCTGGGCAACATCACTCTTCCCGACGATACCGACGATTCCACACATCTTACTCTGCCGCTTTCCGGGTCATCCGCTCCCGAAACCGGCGAGCCCAGCCGGCGATCCCCTTTTGCTCGCTACGTTCCAGCGCCAGGCTGTCGGGTTCGACGTCGCGCGTGATCACCGAGCCTGCCCCGACGATCGCGCCGTCGCCGATGCGCACGGGCGCGACAAGCGCGGTGTTGGAGCCGATGAACGCGCCTTCGCCGATCTCGGTGCGGTACTTGCCGAACCCGTCATAATTGCAGGTGATCGTGCCGGCGCCGATGTTCGCCCCGGCGCCGACCGAAGCATCGCCGACATAGGACAGGTGATTGACCTTCGCGCCGTCGGCGACAGCGGCTTTCTTGAGCTCGACGAAATTGCCGACCTTGGCGCGCTCGCCGAGCGTCGTGCCGGGGCGGATTCGCGCGAACGGCCCGATGTTCGCCTTTGTGCCAATCACCGCGCCCTCAATATGGCTAAAGGCCTTGATCGTCGCGCCGTCAGCAATCTGGACGCCAGGGCCAAAAACGACATGCGGTTCGACCGTCACGTCGCGCCCGAGCTTGGTGTCGTAAGCGAACCAGACGCTCTCCGGATCGATCAGCGTCGCGCCCTCGTGAAGTACCAGCTCCCGGCGGCGGCGCTGCCACTCGAGTTCGAGGTGCGCGAGCTCGGCGCGGCTGTTGACGCCGGCGGTCTCGTAAGGGTCGCCCTCGATGACGACCGCTTCGCGCCCCTCGGCCGCGGCGATGTTGACCACGTCCGGCAAATAATATTCGCCTGCCGCATTGTCGTTGCCGACCTTCGCCAGCCAGCGAAACAGGTCCTTGGCGCGGATCGCCATCATGCCGGAGTTGCACAGGCGCACCGCCCGCTCCTCCTCGGTCGCGTCCTTATATTCGACCATCTTGGCGATGCGATCGCCCTCGCCGAGGATGATGCGGCCGTATTTGAGCGGATCGGGCGGGCAGGAAGCGAGCACGACCACGCCGGGCCCACCCTCGCCATCGAGCCGGTCGAGCATCCGCCGCAGCGTCTCCGCTTCGACGAACGGCGTATCGCCGTAGAGGATGACGACAGGCCCGTCGTAGCCGGCGAGCGCTTCCGCCGCCTGCTGGACGGCGTGCCCCGTGCCTTTCTGCTCTGCCTGGTAGGCGACGGTCACGTCGCGCCCGGCGATCGCAGCTTCGACCTGCTCGCGGCCCTTGCCGACGACAACCACCCGCTTGTCCGCGCCAAGCGCGTCGACACGGTCGAGGAGGTGAAGGAGAAGCGGCCTGCTGGCGATCGGGTGGAGCACCTTGTGCGTGTCCGAGCGCATCCGCGTGCCCTGTCCGGCGGCGAGGATGATCACGGCGAAGCGGCGCTGGTCGGTCATCGGGCGAGCAATGGCATGGCCCTATCTCCAGCGCCAGTGCCGTCGGCGCATGAAAAAGGGCGGCTCCCGAAGGAACCGCCCCTGAACTGTCGCTAGAGCCGAAGCCTAGAAGATGTTCTGATAATATTCGTTGCCGACGAAGCCCATCTTCTGGACGTGGGCTTTCTTCGTGATCGCCAGCACTTCGTCGACCAGCTCGTACCGCGCGGTCGCGTCGGGCTGCAGGTGGAGCTCCGGGATCGGATTCATCTGCTGCGTCACTTCGAGGTAGGAGCGAAGCTGATCCTGCGTGATCGGGCTGCCGTTCCAGGTGATCTGGTTGCCGGCCGTCACGCCCACCGTGTTCTTCAGCGGCTGGATCGGCGGCGGCGGCTGATTCGGCTGGTTGACCGGAAGATCGAGCTTCACCGCGTGCGTTTGCGGCGGGATGGTGATGATCAGCATGATAATGAGAACGAGCAAGACATCGATGAGCGGTGTTATGTTCATGTCCACCATCGGTTCGCCAGAAACATTATCGGTCGTGGTCTGCATCGACATAGCAAATGGTCCTACAGCCGCGGAACCGGGCCCGCGCCCGGTTGCGAAATGAAACCGACGCGCTGGAAACCGGCCTCTTGCATCGTGAGGATGGTCGCGCCGATGCACTTATATTGGGTATTGATGTCGCCGCGGATGTGCGCCTCCGGCATATTGTCTTCGTTGATGTTCTGCACCCCGCCGACGGCCTTGATCTGGTCCTCGAGCTTCTTGACCGCGCGGTCGAGCAACTCCTTCTGGGTGACTCGGGTCAGCTGCCAATAGACCTCGCAAGCGCCGCCGGGCCCGTTGCGCACACTCAGTGACACGTTTTCCGGCTTCGTTATGGTCGGCTCGTAGCGGACCTTAGGCAAAGTCACCGGGACCCGGTGGTTCACGACGGGAATGGTGATCAGGAAGACGATCAGGAGCACCAGCATGACATCGGTCATCGGAACGACGTTGATGTCGGAAATCGCGGTGTCGTCGTCACCTTCTAGTACTTGTCCTGCCATACGGCTCGGTTCTTTCCTAACTTCGTATCGAACGGAGGCCCGGCGCCTAAGCCAGGCCTCCGGTCGGAATTACTTCGCGTTGGTCGGCGTCTCGGTGCGGCCGGTACGAAGCGGCTCGCTGCCCGAGGCCGCCGGAGCGGTCCGCGTGGTCGTAGTTGTCGTCGTCGTCTTGGCCGCCGCGGCAGTGCCGAGGCGCGGCTTCACGGCGCCCGCCGACATCATGTAGCCATGGATGTCGTTGGTGAAGGCCGCGAGGTCTTCCATGATCGACTTGTTGCGGCGGATCAGCCAGTTGTAGGCGAGCACCGCCGGAACCGCGACGACCAGGCCGAGCGCGGTCATGATCAGCGCCTCACCGACGGGGCCGGCGACCGTGTTGATCGACGCTTCGCCCGACGAACCGATCTTGATCAGCGCGCGGTAGATGCCGACGACGGTTCCGAACAGACCGATGAACGGAGCAGTCGAACCGACGGTCGCGAGGAAGGCTAGGCCTTCGCCCAAACGGGCGCCGATCGCGCCCTGACTGCGCGCGAGGCTGTTCGCCATCCAGTCATGCTGGTCGATCGGATCGGTCAGCTTGCTGTGCTGGTCCTGCGCCTGAAGCGCGTCGTCGACGATCGAGCGATAGGCGCTCTTCGCGTCGAGCTTTCCGGCTGCTTCGCGAAGGTTGGGCGAGTTCCAGAAGCTCGAGCGCACCTTGCGCCCCTGGCTGATGATCTTCTGCTGCTGCATCAGCTTGGTGAAGAGGATGTAGAACGAGAAAATCGACATCAGAACGAGGATGGTGAACACCGAAATCGTAATGATGCCGCCCTGCTGGAGAGCGGGGCCGATGCCATATTGTGCGCCTGCTGCTGGTGCTGCTTGCATGCTGAACTTTCCTTCTCGAAGATCTGTCTAAAAAGCGAGTGCGTGATCAACCCTCAAGGCGCCACGTGATCGGTGGCGTTTGAACGGTATCTGTTGTCGGATTGCCGTTGCTATCGCGCGCCGGCGTGAACTTTGCCCGGCGGCGAAGGATGTTGCAGGTCGCCTGGTCGAGCGCGCTGTTGCCCGTCGACCGGATGAGGTTGCAGGACACGACCTGACCCGTGGCGCTGACCGTCAACTCGGCCTGCGCCGTCCCCTCTGCACCGGCGGACTGCGCCGATGCCGGATAATCGTCAGCCGTGAACAGCGACCTCAAGTCGCCCCTCGCGCTCTGCGCCGAAACCGTCTTGTGCGGCGGCGGCGGAGGCGGAGGCGGCGGAGGCGCCTGCACGACCGGCGGGATGTAAACCGGCGGTGGCGGAGCCGTGACCGTCTGGATGGTCGGCGGCGGCGGCGTGTTCACCTGGACGAGCGGCGGCGGCGTCACCGGGGGCGGCGGCACCTTCGGCATATCCTTCGGCGGTGGTGGCGGCTGCTGCGGCGGCGGCGGCTGCTGTTCGACGTCGATCACCTTGAGCTGCTCTGCAGTCTTCTTGATGACGTCGTACGCCAGCCCCGTGACGATCGCATACATGAGCGAGCCGACAACGGCGACCGTCAGGAAAATCGACAGGGCCGGATTGCCGCTTAGCTGTTTGCGTTGGGCGTAGGACATTTAACCCGCACTTCTCCTCGACACGCCGTGAGGACCACGGCTCAGACCGGGCGTTAGGACGCGCGCCCTGTCACTAGATGGAACCGCCGGATTGACCTGGGGGCCACCGGCGACAAGCGCGCTTCCTTATCGTCGGCTCAAAGGCCGCGCAATCGATTTTGTTCCGTATCCGGAAGGCGTGAAACCCATGTTCGGACAGCCTCTTGCTCAACGATCGGGCCACAGCCCGTCGAAGGACGCGATCTCGATCCCGACGCCATGAGCATCCGGATAGACATCCGGCTTCGATGTGCGGACTCGAATGGCGCGCACGCCGTGGAAGGCCGCAAGCCGGTCGAACACCGCATGAGCGAGCGTCTCCTGCAGGTTGAATCGGCCCGACGCCGCAATCTCGTGAACTTGCGTGCGCAGGAAATCATAATTCCACGCATGTTCGGGATCATCGGCGGCCGGAGCATCGGCGCTGTCGAGCCATACCTCGACGCTGACCAGCAGCCGCTGCGGCACGCCGACCTCGAAGTCGTGAAAGCCAATGTCAGCCTGCACTTCCAGCGATTCGAGCAGGATGCGCGCCGAACGGACCTTGATCTGATCCGGAACGAGTCCCCGCAGCTTATCCACGGTCATGAATCCGCAGGAACTGCACGTCTCGATCGAGGCCAAGGAAGCGATGCCCGGAATCGACGACGATCACTTGGCCCGTCACGCATGGTGCACCCACGAAATAGCGGATCGCGCCGACCACGTCGGCGGGTTCGACACCGCGATGCAGTGGATTGTCGGCATGCATCAGTTCGAAATTCTCCTCGCTCTGGCCGCTCGACCTGAGCATCAATCCGGGCGCAATCCCGTTCACGCGGATGCCGCGGGACGCAAGCGCACGCGCGGCCAAATCGGTCAAGCCGGCAAGCGCCTGCTTGGACAAAGTGTAGCTGAGATAATCGGGGTTGGGCGCAGCAAGCTTCGAATCGAGGAGATTGACGACCAACGCGTCCCCTCGCCCCTGGTGGGCCGCAGCGAAGCGCTCGATCAACAGCGCGGGCGTCCGCACGTTGATGTCCATGTGTGCGGAAAATTCGTCCGGATCGAATTCGGTGAATCCGTCCCAGGCAAATCTGGCCGCGTTGTTGACCAGCAGCCCGACCGGCGGCAGCGCCTTCGCAGCGTCGAAGATTTTGTCGGCGGCGGACGGGTCGCGAAGATCGGCGACAGCCATCACCACGCCATCAGGAATCTCGTCCGTTTCATGGTGAACATGGCCGATCACCGTCCAGCCGTCGTCGAGCAGTGCCGCGGCAATTTCGCGCCCGACACGCTTGCTGGCGCCCGTCACGATTGCGGTTCGGTCCTGGCTCATCGCGCGCACTCCTGCCTTGAGCGCGGCGGCGAAGCAATCCAATGGCGCTTTCGATGCCCGAACGCCGTCCGCCGATAGAGCTCCAGGGAATCAGCCTGGGCGAGCTGCAGAACCTGATCGACGAGCGTCGCCTGCCCCCGGTCGAGCGGTGGAATCCGGAACGATGCGGCGATTCCGGAATGCGGATCGCGCGCGACGGCACCTGGTACCATGAAGGCGAGCCGATCCGGCGCCCGGCAATGGTCCGGCTTTTCTCCACCGTGCTGCGACGCGAGGCGGACGGCCGGCATGTTCTCGTCACCCCCGTCGAGAAGCTCGACATCGAGGTCGAGGCCACCGCCTTCCGCGCAGTGGAGATGCAAAGCGAAGGCGAAGGCGATTCCCGTCGCATCGCCTTTCGCCTCGACAGCGGCGACGCCGTCATCCTCGATGCCGACCATCCGCTGCGCATCATCGAGACGGAGCATGGACCCTCCCCCCGCCTGGCCGTTCGGCATGGCCTGGAAGCGGAGCTTACACGGCCCGTCTATTATGAGCTCGCGGATATCGCCCTCGCGGAGGGAAACGATCCGCCCGGGATTTGGAGCGGCGGTACTTTCTTCCCTCTGGGTGACAGCGCGTGAGCACTCTTGGCGATCGTCTCAGGGCCGCGCTTGCAAGGTCGCCCGCGCAGCCGCCGATAGGCGGCGACTATCCCGAGCTGCGGGCTGCGGCGTCGAAGGAAGCGGCCGTCCTCGTCGCCATCGTTGATCGGGCCGCACCCGGGG
>DATCJM010000143.1:0-4584 GCA_036562805.1 Sphingomicrobium sp. | reverse complement strand
CGAAGTGCTGTCCGAATCGCGCAAGCTCGAGAACCAGCTCCGCACATTGCGGACGGAGCGGAGCGTCGCCGTGCTCCATTATTCGCCGATTGCCGAGACGCTCGAGGGCGAGCCGCCGGCGATCTACCAATATCTCGGCTCACAGCGCCTGTGCGAGCCGATCGACCGCTTCGACCACGTTAAGGCGGTCGTTCACGGCCATGCCCATCATGGGAAGCATCAGGGTCACACGCCGCAAGGCCGTCCGGTCTACAATGTCGCGCAATTCGTTCTGAAACCGCTGTTCGGAAAGCCGTACATCGTCCTCGAAATCTGATCGCGGGCTCTCAGAAACGACATAGACGGCAATTGCTGCCACATGGTGGACATCGCCCCGTTGCCCCCTCAATGAAGGCCGCTGGTACCGGAGTGTTCGATGTTCGCTTTGCCTCCCTTCGACCCTGCATTCGAGATGGTCGTCTCCAGCCGGGGCATGTCGAAGGGCATCGAGCAGGCAGACGAGCCCCAGGTCATTTCGAAAGCCTATGTCGATATCGGCGACGCGGAATTCGGCGGACAGTGGAAGAACGTCACGTCATCGAGCGGTACCGGCGAAGCGTCCGCATTCGTCAACGCGAGACGCGACTTCGGTCGTTTCTCGTTTACGATCGGCGCCGCCTACAAAGTTCAGACCGGCGCAGTTCGAGGCGCGGATACGGATTCGCTGGAGCTTTCGGCCGGCCTCTCGCGCAAGTTCGGCAGGGTGTCGCTTGGGCTCAACGCATTTTACACCCCGGACGACCTCGGCGCCACCAAGCGCTCGCTTTACGTCGAGGGCGGGCCAGCCTTCGCGCTGACCAGGACGCTGCGGCTCTCCGCCAACCTCGGCAGGCGCACGCGCGTCAACGGCGCCGACTATGTCGCCGGAAATATCGGCGTCACCAAGACGCTGGCCGGCCACCTCGGGCTCGACCTGCGTTACTTCCAGACGAACCGCCAAGACCTCGGCGACATCTATCGCCGCCGCATAATCATCGCCGGCCACTGGACTTTCTGACGGGCTCGATCTCCTCGCCCGGAATCGGCGTTGGCGTGTCGAGCGCTTCGATCACGTAAAGGCGCTTCACCAGCACGTAGCTGACGACCGCAAGCGGAGCGGCGAGGAGGATTCCGAGCACGCCGAACAGCAGCCCGAACGCAAGCAGCGCGAAGAGCGTGATCACCGCCGGAATATCAACCGCGAATTGCTGGATAAGCGGCTGGATCAGATAGGCCTCGACGTGGTGCACGAGGATGTAGAGCCCGACCACCCACAGCGCGAGCTGCGGGCTCTGCACCAATGCAATCATGATCGCCGGAACCGAGGAGGCAATCGCTCCGGCAAACGGGATGAATTCGAGCACGCCGGAGATCGGCGCGAGCACCAGCGCGGACGGCACGCCGAGTAGCCACAGGCCGAGCCAGGTCAAAAGGAAGATCAGGATCATCGCCCACAGCTGGCCCTTCAGCCAAAGCCGCAGCGCGCGGTCGGATTCCTTCATCGCTTCGGCAACGAGCGCGCGCTTCGCCTGCGGAATGAGCTTGATGAGGCCGATGCCGTAGAGACGCGGCTCGGCCGCAAGGAAGATTCCCCCGAAAAAGACGATCAGGAAGCTCGCTGCCGTCAGCGTCACCGCGGACAGAACGCCCTTGAGGTCGGATCCGATCAGCGCGCCGGAATGCATGTTGTGCATCCAGCGGTCGACCGGATGGCCCATTCCCATTGCCGCCAGCCGGTCGTCGATCATTTGCGCCGCCTGCGGAAGCGTGTTCGCGAGATTCTGGCTCTGGCGGCTCACCTGCGAGCCGATCGACCACGCGACGCCGCCGATCACGCCGACGATCAGCAAGACGGAAAGAAGCACGGCGATCCGCTCTGGAATCCGGAGATGCCGCTCGAGAAGGTCGGAGATGGAGCGGAAGATCGTCGCGACCATAACCGCGCCGAACAGAAGCACGACAACCTGGCGGAGTTGCCAAAGCAGCAGGAGGCCCGCCGCGATCGCGACGGTGATCAGGACCCGGCGGACGAAACTGCCTTCGGCGTTCTTGGACGACTCGTTCACCCGCCGACAGCGCGCCTGCGCCCGCTACAGTTCCAAGTCGTTCAGCGGGAGCCGCTTCCGGGCTCGACCTCGGCGCGGTGTATTTTGGCGATCGTTGCGTCGGTCATCACGTCCGCAGCGGCGACCTGCAGCTTGTTCTTGAGGCCATGAATGACAGCTGCCTCGCCCTTCTTCATTGCCTCCCAGCCCGTCTTGGCGACGTCGGCCGGATCGTCCTTCCTGGCCTGGCCGATCTTCGTGTCGTCGAGCTCCGCGCGATGGAAGAAGGCTGTCTCGGTCGCCCCGGGCTTGAGGCAGGTGACGGTGACGCCGCTGCCCTTGAGCTCTTCGTTGAGCGCGGCCGCGAAGCTGTCGATGAACGCCTTCGATCCGTTGTAGACCGCCTGGAATGGACCGGCCATGTGACCGGCAACGGAGCCGGTGATCAGCACGCGCCCTTCACCGCGTTCGACCATGCGTCGCACGATGGGCTGGATCAGGAGCAAAGTGCCGGTGACGTCCGTGTTGATCACGTGCTGCCATTCTTCCGGGCTCTGGTCGAGGAAGCCATGGCCGAGGCCATGCCCGGCATTGGCGACGAGCACGTCCACCTGGCGCTCCCCGATGACGCCGAGCAGCCGATCCACGCCCGGCTTTCCGGCGAGGTCGGCCTCGACCTCTTCGACCGAGACTCCGAATTCCCGCAGCGCCGGGCCTGCTTCCACAAATGGCGTGTCCGCCGCGACGATCAGGTCATAGCCATCCTTCGCCGCGAGCTTGGCAATCTCCAGGCCGATCCCGCTCGAGGCGCCGGTGACGACGGCAAGCTTAGGCCGGTTCATGGATCTCCTCCTTCTGCTCCTGCTTCGTCGTCGCCATCTCCGTCTTCAGCACGATCTTCGTGTATTCGTTCTGGTCGTCGTGCCAGTGACGGTACATCTCGGCCGCCTGCTCGAGCGGCGCATGGTGCGAGATCAGGAAAGTGGTGTCGACCTTCCCCTGCTCGATCATCTCGAGCAGCGGCCTGGTATATTTCTGTACATGAGTCTGGCCCTGCTTCAGGGTCAGCCCCTTCTCCATCATCTGGCCGAGCGGGAACTTGTCGGCGAAGCCGCCATAGACGCCGGGGATCGAGATCCGCCCGCCCTTGCGACAGGCGAGGATCATCTGGCGAAGCGCGTGCGGCCGCTCCGTTCCGAGGAACATATGCGCCTTCACCGTGTCCGCGACATTGTCGATCGTGAGCCCGTGGCTCTCCATGCCGACGCAATCGATGCACGCGTCGGGGCCAATGCCGCCGGTCATCTCGTCGAGCGCTTCGCGAACGTCCACTTCGCGGTAATCGAGGATCTCGGCCCCGAGCTTCTTCGCGAGCTCGAGCCTCCTCGGATAATGATCGATCGCGATCACTCGGTGCGCACCCATGATCAGCGCTGACTGAATGGCGAACAGTCCGACGGGTCCGCAGCCCCACACGGCGACCGTGTCGCCCTCCTCAATTTCCGCATTCTCCGCACCCATCCACCCAGTGGGCAGGATATCGGACAGGAACAGCACCTGGTCGTCCTCGAGATGATCGGGAACAACGATTGGCCCCACGTCCGAATAAGGCACGCGCACATATTCGGCCTGCCCGCCGGCGTAGCCGCCGGTCAGGTGCGCGTAACCGAATGCCGCGCCCATCGGGTGGCCCATCAGCAAGCGCGAGGCGTCGAACGTCTCGGCCGGATTGCTGTTGTCGCACGCGCTAAATTGCTGCTTCTTGCAGAAGAAGCAGTCGCCGCAGCTGACCGTGAACGGGACGACGACGCGCTGCCCCTTTTTCAGCGTGCTCTTGGCGCCGGTCTCGACCACCTCGCCCATGAATTCGTGGCCGAGCACGTCGCCGGCGCGAAGCGTCGGGATATAGCCGTCGTAGAGGTGCAAGTCGGATCCGCAGATCGCGGTCGACGTCACTTTCAGGATCGCGTCGCGCGGGTTGACGATCTCCGGATCGGGCACCGTCTCGACGCGGACGTCGTGGCGGCCGTGCCAGGTCAATGCGCGCATCGGTTCTCTCCTAAATCCGCGGCTCGGTCGGGGATTCGCTGCTGCGGCCCGAAGGCGACGCATTGGTCGCAACCTCGCCCGTTTCCATCAGCGACTTGAACCGCTTCAGATCGCGGCGCGACTGGATCTTCGGTTCGCGCTGGAACAGCTTGGCGAGGCCCTTGCCGACGATCCCGCCCGGAGGGTCGTAGCGCATGACGAGACGAACCATCGTCCCGCGGCCCGGCCCGGCGTCGAGGAACTCGACACGTCCCTCGGTTCTGATTTCCGATTCAGGCTCGCTTTCCCACGCGATCCGCTCGGGCGATTTCTCCTCGGTGATCCTGGTCACGAGCTCCACCGAGCTCCCGGCGGGTGCCTTGATCGTCCAGCGAGACCGCCTGGCGTCGATCTTCTCGACCTTTTCGACATTCTCCATGAAGCGCGGGAAGTTCGTGAAATCGCGCCATTCGGCGAAGAGCTGCTCGCGCGG
>DATCJM010000100.1:0-5741 GCA_036562805.1 Sphingomicrobium sp. | reverse complement strand
GTATTAGGGATGAAGTGCGCGCTGCTGGTGATTACCGGCTCGTAGCCGCGAGCAATCTTGTGCTCACCTTGCGCACCCGCCTGCACCGAAGCCAAGCCGTGATCGATCGCCCATTCGATCGCCTGGTAATAGCAAAGCTCGAAGTGGAGGAAGGGCACTTCGTCGATGGTGCCCCAATAGCGTCCGTAGAGGGTGTCCGACCCGATGAAATTGAGCGCCCCGGCGATCGGGAGCCCGTCGCGAATGGCGAGCAGCAGCAGCAGGCTTTCCCCCATGCGCTCTCCGACGAGGTCGAAGAAGCGGCGCGTCAAATAGGGACGGCCCCACTTTCGCGATCCCGTGTCCTGATAGAAGGCCCACATCGCGTCCCAGTCGGCCGTGGCAATCTCGGCACCGCGCAATGCCCTGAACTCGAGTCCCGAGCGCGCGGCGGCGCGCTCCTTGCGCAACGTCTTGCGCTTGCGGCTGCTGAGCGCGCCGAGGAAGTCGTCGAAGTCGGCGTATCCGCGATTGAACCAATGGTACTGGATGCCCCTGCGCATGAGCCATCCGCGCCCTTCCGCTTCCGCCGCGCCGGGATCATCGATGAACGTGATGTGCGCCGACGATAGCTGGTTCTGGGCCGTCACCGTTTCGAGAGCCGCAAGCAGCTGTTGCGGTCGGCTGCCGAGCAAGCGGCGGCCGGGAACCGGCGTGAACGGCACGGCGACCTGCAGCTTGGGATAATATTGGCCGCCCGCGCGCTCCCACGCATCGGCCCAGCCGTGATCGAATACATATTCACCCTGGCTGTGGGTCTTGAGGTAGGCCGGCGCGGCGGCGACCAGGCGCGAGGGGTCTTCAATCAGCACCGGCGCCGACGTCCAGCCGGTACCGGCACCTACGCTCCCCGAGTCTTCAAGCGCGGAAAGGAAAGCGTGGCTGAGGAAAGGGTCTTCGCCGGCGAGCCGGTCCCACGCAGCAGCATCGAGACCGGCGACACCGGGCGCGATTTTCGCAAGGACCTCGGTTTCGCGGTCGGCCATACCCCTAAAAGAGTAAGCCGTTGAAAATGAACTAGGCCTTCACCGCGACGACCGCGTCGATCTCGACCGCGACGCCGAGTGGGAGGACGGGAACGCCGACCGCGCTGCGCGCATGACGCCCGGCTTCGCCGAACACTTCCTGCATCAGGACGGACGCGCCATTGGCGACCTTCGGCTGGTCGGTGAACGAGCCGGCGCTGTTCACGAACGCGCCGAGCTTCACCACGCGGTCGACCCGATCGAGCGAGCCAAGCGCCGCCTTCATTTGCGCGATAAGCATGATGCCGCAACGCCGCGCGGCCGCCATACCGGCGTCGACGTCGAGGTCCTCGCCGAGACGTCCCTTGATGAGGTTGCCGCCTTCGTCGACGCTGATCTGCCCCGAGATATGAAGCAGGCCGTTGGCCTCAACGGCGGGAACATAGGCCGCGACCGGCGCGGCGGGCTGCGGAAGCGTGATGCCGAGTTCGGCGAGGCGGTTGTCGATGCTCATTTCCGGCCCCAAGCACTGGGCGCCGAACGAATCAACCCTCGCGGTTGATCGTGAAGCCCGCGAAGCTCTGGCTGACCGGCATTAGCTCGACCGTGTTGATGTTGAGATGCGGGGGAAGGTTCGCGAGCCACCAGAACAGATCCGCGAGGTCCTCCGACGTCATCGGGTTCATGCCGGCATAGAGCTTCTCGGACGCCGCTTTGTCGCCACCTGTGCGCACGATCGTGAACTCGGTCTCGGCCATGCCGGGCTCGATCGAGGTCACCCGGACACCGGTTCCGGCGAGATCGCAGCGCAGGTCGAGCGAGAATTGGCGGACGAACGCCTTGGTCCCCGCATATACGGCGCCGCCCTTGTACGGGTAGGTCGCCGCTACCGAGGACAGATTGATGATCTGCCCCTGCCGCTCGACCAGCTTCGGCAGAAGCGCGCGAGTGAGCGCGACAACGCCTGTAATGTTGGTATCGATGACTTCGTCGATGCGGTCCCAGTCCGTATCCGGAAGCGGATCGGTCGGCGGAGCCACGCCGGCATTGTTGAGCAGCAGGTCTATCTCGCCCCAGCCACCGGCAAGATCGGCGATGCTTTCGAGGGCTTGCCTGTCGCGCATGTCGATCTCGAGCGGGAGGAACGCATCGCCAAGCTCCTCCTGGAGCTTCTTCAGCCGTTCGCCGCGCCGGCCTGTCCCAATCGCATTCCAGCCCCCGCTGACGAACTTGCGTGCCGCCGCTTCGCCGAAGCCTGCCGTTGCACCGGTGATGAGGATAGTCTTCATCGCGTTCCTTCTTCGAGCTCGCGCCGAGCCTGTACGAGCAGATCGGGGGCGACGCCAAGCTCATCGGAGACCGCGACCAGGTCCGGCTCATGGGCCTCCAGGAAGCGGATCAGCGCTGCGAGCAGGCGCGGGTCGCCGGCCCGGGACCGAAGCTCGTCTGTGTCGATTCCGGTCAGGTCGAGGAACCGCTGAGCCCGCCGTGCATCGCCAAGCGTTGCTGCGAGCGCACCAAGGGCAACCGCAAAGGGGTCGTTTGGACTTGAAGCAGGCACGACCTAGATAATGCTGAAAGGCTGAAGGAAGAGAATTGGCGAAGATCCTGATCGTCGAGGATAATGCGCTGAACATCAAGCTGTTCTGCGACCTGCTCGCCGCGCATGGTCATGAGCCCGAGGCCGTGACCGACAGCCGCAATGCGCTGGAAGCGGCCCGCAATTTCTCGCCCGATCTGGTGATCACGGATATCCAGCTGCCCCACGTGAGCGGGCTCGACCTGATCCAGATGATCCGCGCGGACGAGGCGCTGCGCGGGGTCCCGATCATGGCAGTGACCGCTTATTCGGCTCCGGGGGACGAGGAGCGGATTCGCGCTGCGGGGGCGCAGGCCTATGTTTCTAAGCCGATTTCGGTGGCGCGATTCGCGCAGACGGTGGACGAATTGCTGCACGCTCCTGTCGGGCACCCCGATGGAGATGTATCCGGCGACCTGCGATGATTTCCTGAGCGCCGAGCGCTCAGCAGATCATTTGATCTTCGCTTCCTTGAACTCGACGTGCTTGCGAGCCACTGGATCGTATTTGCGGAAGCTCAGCTTCTCCGTCTGCGTGCGCGGGTTCTTCTTCGTCACATAGAAGAATCCCGTGTCGGCGCTGCTGACGAGCTTGATCTTGACCGTTGCCGGCTTGGCCATTGGACTATTCCCGATCTGAAAAAAGAAGAGCGGCTGTACGCCGCCCACAATCGCGTGGCTCCATGGCGCCCGCGGCCGATTCTGTCAACCGACACAGGGTCGTAACGCACCCTTAACCTTCATGCGAGACGCTGCGTTCACGAGGAGGCAGTGCATGGCCAATGATCCGCTCGCGAAAGTCCGCATACAGGTCGGGCTGCGGATCGCCGAAATTCGCCATGCAGGGCCGCGCCTTTCGCCGCTCGACCTTCACGAGAAAATGGACTCTATCCGCGAGCTTGCCGCACTGCATGGCCTCGCTGCGCTCGAGGGGCTCGCGCGCTGCTCTGCGCAGCTGGCGCTACTGCCAGGCCACCGCATCGCGATGCATTCCTGTCTGGAGCATGTCGAAGAAGCGCTCGACAGCCGTTCATCGGCCGACTGCAACACGATCCTCGCCGCGCTCGCCGTTCGCCTGCACTGACACCCTAAGGCCGTTCATGCATTAGAGGCACAATGCGCGCCTTTTCGCAGCTGCTCGACGATCTCGTCTACACGCGTTCGCGCAACACCAAACTCAGGCTGATCGGCGATTATCTCAAGGACACGCCCGACCCCGATCGCGGTTTCGGCCTTGCCGCGCTGACAGGCACGCTCAGCATCCCAGCGGTGAAGCATGCAGCGGTGCGGGCCATCGCCGAGGAGCGCATGGACCCGGTGTTGTTGTATATGAGCCGCGATTATGTCGGTGACATGGCCGAGACGGTCGCGCTCCTTTGGCCGACGTCGGCCACCGGTGTCCCGGAAACAGACGACGCGACGATCCGCATCACCGATGCCGTCGAACGCCTGCGATCCGTGTCGCGCCTGGAAGCGCCGCGAGCGCTCGCTTCGATGCTAGACCATCTCGACGCCTCCGGCCGCTTTGCCCTGCTAAAACTCGCCACCGGCGAGCTTCGCGTCGGCGTCAGCGCACGCTTGGCGAAGCAGGCATTTGCCGATGCGTTCGGGCTCGAGGTCGAAGCCGTGGAGGAGGTTTGGCATGGGCTTGCCCCGCCGTTCCACGAGTTGTTCGACTGGGCCGAAGGCCGCGCCCCACAGCCGAGCACCCGCGATGTCCCTGTGTTCCGGCCATTCATGCTCGCCCATCCGCTCGAGGACGGCCGTGTATCGCTCGAGGATTATGCGGCCGAATGGAAGTGGGACGGGATCCGCGTCCAACTCGTCCACGCGGGCGGCCAGACGCGTCTCTACAGCCGCACCGGCGACGACATTTCCGGCAGCTTCCCCGACGTGGCCGAGTCATTTCGCACGCCGGGCGTGCTCGATGGCGAGCTGCTCGTGAGGGGCGGCGATCAGGGCATCGCCGATGTTCACGGCGGGGCGGCCGCCAGCTTCAACGCGCTGCAGCAGCGGCTCGGCAGGAAGAACGTCAGTTCCAGGATGCTGACGAGCTTTCCGGCGTTCGTCCGGCTCTATGACATTTTGTTCGACGGCGAGGCCGACCTGCGCGAGCTGCCGTGGAGCGAACGTCGCGAACGGCTGGAGCGCTTTGCTTCGACGCTCGATCCGGACCGGTTCGACATCTCGCAACTGATCGAGGCAGAAAGCTTCGAAGCGCTCGAGGACCTTCGCCTCAATGCTCGCGATGCCTCGATCGAAGGGATCATGCTAAAGCGCCGCGACAGCGCTTATGTCGCGGGCCGCCGAACCGGGCTGTGGTACAAATGGAAGCGCGATCCGCTGACCGCCGACTGCGTTCTGATGTACGCCGCGCGCGGATCCGGGAAGCGCTCGAGCTACTATAGCGACTACACGTTCGGCTGCTGGTCGGACGACGGCGAGCTACTCCCGGTCGGGAAAGCCTATTTCGGGTTCACGGACGAAGAATTGAAATGGCTCGACCGCTGGATCCGAGGCCACACCGTCCAGCGCTTCGGACCCGTCCGCGAGGTCGAGAAGGGCCTCGTGCTCGAGGTCGCGTTCGACTCGATCCACAAGAGCACGCGGCACAAGTCTGGATTGGCGATGCGCTTCCCGCGCATCAGCCGCATCCGCATCGACAAACCGGCGGCTGAGGCCGACCGACTGGCAACCCTGCAGTCAATGATAACTTGAAGCATCCCCGCGCGCCGCGTTAAGCCTCGCGCCTCTTCGGGGAGAGGGGGACCGATGATCAAATCTTTGCTCGCCGGCGCAGCCGCGCTCGCGATCGCGAGTGCAGCGAACGCCGAGACCTACGCGATCCAGGCCGGTCATCTCATCGTCGATGCGGCCCAGCCGGAGCGCGGCGCGTCGACTGTGATCGTCGAGAATGGCCGGATCGCGCGCGTCGACAACGGCTTCACTGCGCCCGCCGGCGCGATCGTCATCGACGAGCGCAGCCGCACCGTCATGCCCGGCATGACCGACGCCCATGTCCATCTGACCGGCACCAGCGGCGAGCCCTGGTACAACCGGTTCACCCAGAAGCACTCGAAGCCCTATGCGGCGACGGTCGGCCTGACTCACGCGCTGGAAATGGCGCAGGGCGGCTTCACGACGGTCCGCGACCTCGGC
>DATCJM010000093.1:0-10280 GCA_036562805.1 Sphingomicrobium sp. | reverse complement strand
GGTTTTCGGCGCGCGAATGCGTCGGCATCGCTGGTTTCGGACCTCGGCAGTCTTGCAGCCGCCGCGGGATGGCAGCGGGCCACCGGGATCGACAGCTTCAACGGCCATGGCGACAAGGACGGATTCGACAATTTCGCGGCGCGCCTTCGCGGCAGTTGGGAAGTCGCACCATCGATTGAGCTAGGCGTGGCCGCCTTCGACCTCACCGGGCACAGCGAATTCGACGGCTTCGATCCCCTCACCGGCATTCACACGGATACCCTCGACAATACGAAGAACCGCCTGGCGGCCGGCCGCGCATGGGTCAGCTTCGGAAGCGACGGCTCAGGCCTCAGCGGGACGTTCGCGACGTCACTGCTCGGCTCCTCGAACCGCAATTTCCTCGCCGCCGACGAGCTTAACCGGACCAGTGGCACGCGCTGGGACAGCGACGGCCAGATCCAGTACCGCTTCGACACTGGGCCGGTGACGCACACCGCAATCGTGGCGCTCGAACATGAGCTCGAACGCTTTCGTGCCAGCGATACTGCCTTCGGCGGCGCAAGCGACCAGGATCGAGGGCGAACGCACGACTCGATCACGGCCGAATGGCGCTCCGAGATTGCGCCCGTGGTCGCGGACGTCGCTGTTCGCCGCGATATGTTCAGCAGCTTCAAGGATGCGACGACGGTGCGCGGCTCGCTGCTCGCCGACGTGGGACACGGCTTCTCGCTCGCCGGCTCCTACAGCGAAGGAATTGCGCCACCGACGTTCTTTGACCTGTTTGGGTTCTTCCCGGGTACCTTCATCGGCAATCCGTCGCTGAAGCCTGAAAGCTCGCGGGGGTTCGAGGCGTCGATCCGGTACCGAAGAGGCGCTATCGACGCCGCGCTCACGGGCTACGAACAGCGGCTCCACAATGAGATTGTCGATATCTTCGACCCGGCGACGTTCCTGTCGAGCACCGTCAACCGCGCGGGGATCAGCCACCGGTCGGGCGTCGAAGCCGAAATCGGATGGTCGATCTCGGACAGCCTGCGAGTAAGGGCCAACTATGCCTTTCTCCATGCGACCCAGCCCGATGCGAGCGAGACTGGCCAGGTCCGTGAAGTCCGCCGGCCGAAGCACAGTGGCTCGATCGCCCTCGACGGATCCACTCGCAAATTCACCTATGGCGCGTCGATCGCTTATGTCGGCAGGCGATCGGACAATGATTTCGACGTGTTTCCGGCCAGGATCGTGACGCTCCATCCCTATTGGCTGGCCGGCGCACGGGTCGGATATCGGCTGAAGCCCGGCCTGGAGCTGTTCGTTCGCGGCTCCAACCTGCTCGACCAGCATTTCGAGGACGTGTTCGGATCGCGGACCGAAGGGCGCGCGATTTACGGGGGGGTGAGGTTCAGCTCCGGGGCGGGTCGGCGATCATCGCCGTAAAGTTCGCTTCGGCGGCGAGCTTTCCGTCGATCGTTGCGCGCCCTGCGAACTTGCACACGCTGCTGCGTTTCTGGACGAATTCGACCTCGAGCCGAAGCAGGACGCCGGGCTCGACAGGGGTGCGGAACTTCGCGCCGTCGATCGCCATGAAGTAGACCAGCTTGCCCGAGCCGGCGAGACCGAGCGATTCAACCGCGAGCACGCCGGCTGCCTGCGCGAGGGCTTCGACGATGAGCACGCCCGGCATGATCGGGCGCGCGGGAAAATGCCCCTGGAAGAACGGCTCGTTGATCGTCACCGCCTTGATCGCGACGATGCCCTTGTCGGGATCGAGGCTTTCGACGCGGTCGACGAGCAGCATCGGATAGCGATGCGGCAGCGCCGCCATGACCCGCCCTATGTCCAGCGGGCCGGTGCTGCTGCCGCTCGCGTCGTTCACCGGTAGCTAACGACCCTGAGGCGCCGGCGCGGCAGGCGCGGTCGTCGCAATAGTCGGCAAAGCCGAATTGAGACCGGCGATCACGTCATTCGTCACATCCACGTTCTGGGCGGTGGCGAGCGTGGCGCCGACTTCCAGCATGACGTTGGCGCCTCGGCGCTGCATCACCTGCTGGTAGATCGGTCCGAGCTTATCCTGGATCTGCTTCTGAATGTACTGCTGGTTGGCTTGCAGCTGCTGGCGGCCGCGGGCGGCCTCCTCCTGCGCCGACTGGGCCTTGGTCTGGAAAGCCTTGATCCGCGCCTGAAGCGCCGCATCCGGCTCCTTGCCCTTAAGCGCGTCGATTGCGGTCTGGATCGACTGCTGTTCGGTCTGGAGAGGCGCGCCAAGCCCCTTTTCCCGAGTTTCTTCGGCCGTGACCTGGCTGCGGAGCGCGGCCTGGGCCGTCTTGCACGCATTGCAGTCCTGGGTGACGCGGTCGAGGTCGACCACTGCAATGACAGCGCCCGGCACTGCCTGCGCGTTCGCCGCAGCGGGCGCGAGCATTGCAGCTGCCACGGCGGCAGAGATGAGCAGAGTTTTCATCAGAATTGAGTCCCTACGTTGAAGGTGAAGAGTTTCGGGTCGTCGCCCCGTTGGAATGAAACCGCCTTCGCCAGGTCGAGCCGCAGCGGCCCGAACGGCGACACCCAGTTGACGCCGATGCCGATCGAAATGCGCGGCTTCGGCGAATTGCCGAGGAACACTTCCTTGAAGCCGGGGGTCGGCGTGAACAGCTTCGGATTGGCAATCGGGTTGCCGGCAAGATCCTTTGAGCAGTCCGCAGTCGAACTGCTGAAGCTGGGAGTCGTCGAAGTGATGTCCGTGGGGCTGCAGAAAGCGACGATGTTGTTCAGCTTGGGCTGGGTAATGTCCCACAGCGAGCCTGCATCGGCGTAGATCGACGGACGCAGGCCGTAGCTCCTGATGGCCGCGCTGACCGGAATCTCCACCTCGACACGGGCAAGGTAGAAGGCCTTGCCGCCGATCGCGTCGTTGACGTCGTGGTTGATGTCGAGGTCCTTCAGCGTCCCGTCCGCATTGTACGGAATACGCACGACCCGCGGTCCGATGCCGCGAATGTCGAAGCCCCGGATGTTCGAGTTGAAGAAGCGGTCCGTAATCCGGATCGGATCGTCGAACGGACGCGGCGCTTTCTGCAACGCCTTGATGTAGCCGGCCTCGCCATGGACCGACAGGATCCAGCTGCCGAAGCTGTGATATTTCGTCGCATAGGCCTGCGTTCGTTCGTATCGAACGTCGCCGCCCAATCCGGCGAAATCCTGGCTGAAGCTGAGCTGCATGCCGCGTGTCGGATGAAGGCCGTCGGTATCGTCGTAGACGGTCTGCACGCCGACTAGCGACGTCACGCGCTTGCCAATCTGGTCGCAGAGATAGGATCCGGCCTTGAACGGGTCGCACTCCGGCGGAAGCGGGCCCGCACCGTCAGGATCGGTGAAGAAGGTGCTCTGATCGAGCGAGATATTGTCCTCGCTCAGCTGGTAGCGGGTGCCGAAGTTCCAATATTCGCTGAGCGGGAAGCCGAGGCGGAGAAGACCGCCGGTGCTGGTCTGCTTGTAGGTCGTGTTCCGGCTGTTGTTGATGAAGTTGAACGAACTGTAGTCGCGGCGGAATAGCTGGCCGCCGAACAGGATCGGCTTGTCGAGGAAGTAGGGGTCGGTGAAGCCGGCCTCGATCGACTTGGAGAACAGCGACCAGTTGACCTGCGCATCGACGGTCTGCCCCTTGCCCATGAAATTGTTCTGGGAGAGGCCAAGCTGGATGATGAACCGCTCGAGGCTCGAATAGCCACCCGACAGTTCGAGCTGGCCGGTGGGCTTTTCTTCGACATTGGCGCCGAGCACGACGCGGTCGGGCGCCGAGCCTTCCGACTGCTTGATCTCGAACTTGTCGCTGAAGAACCCGAGGCTCTGGATGCGGTCCTGGCTCCGCTTCACCTTCTGGGCATTGAACGCGTCGCCCTCGTTGAGGCGGAATTCGCGCCGGATGACCTTGTCGCGCGTCGTCGTATTGCCGGTGATGTCGATGCGCTCGACATAGACGCGCGGCGTCTGCCCGACCTTGAAGGTCAGGTTCATCAGCTTCTTGTCGGCGTCGCGATCGTAGGACGGGTTGATGTCCGAGAAGGCATAGCCGAGGTTGCCGGCAGCCTCGTTCAGGTTCGTGACCGCGTCCTCGACCTGCTTCGCGTTGAACCAGCTGCCGGGCTGGATCTTGGCGGTTTCCAGCACCTTGGCGTTCGGGAAATCGCGAAGCGCGCTGTCGGCCTTCACGGTGCCGAAGTGATAACGCGGCCCCTCGTCGACGACATAAGTGATGACGAAATCACGGCGGTCCGGCGTCAGCTCGGCAAGCGCCTGGACGACGCGGAAGTCGGCATATCCCTCGGTCAGATAGAAGGCGCGGAGCTTCTGCTGATCGGCGGCAAGACGGTCGGGATCGTAGGTGTCGTTGGACTTGAGGAAGCCGAGGACTCCGCCCGCCTGGCGCGTGAACATCTCCTTGCGCAGGCGATCGTCGGGGAAGGCCTTGTTGCCGAGGATGTTGATCGCGCGGACCTTGGCGAGATCGCCCTCGTGGATCTCGAAGACGAGGTCGACGCGGTTCTGGTCGAGCTGGACGATCTTCGGATCGACAGTCGCTGCGAAACGGCCCTGGCGCCGGTAGAGCTGCAGAATGCGATCGACGTCGGCGCGCGCCGCCGAGCGGGTGAAAATCTGCCGCGGCGCTTCCTTGATCTCCGGCATGATCTTGTCTTCCTTGAGGCGCTTGTTGCCCTCGAGGATGATGCGGTTGATGACCGGATTTTCGCGGACGTTGATGACGAGGTCGCCGGTTTCGGTGCCGGTGATATTGGCATCGGCGAAGAGGCCTGTCGCGTAGAGGTCCTTGATCGCCTGATCGAGGGTCTCGCGAGTATAGGTCTGGCCCGGCGTCAGGTTGGCATAGGCACGGACAGTCTCCGGCTCGAGGCGCTGGCTGCCGCGAACGGTGATCGAGCGGATCGTCAATTGCACGGGTGCGGCAGCGGCCGGTGCGGGCGCCGGCTGCGTCGTCGGAGCATCCTGCGCGGCAAGCACAGGCGCGGCAGAGCTGCCGAGCACGGTGCCAACCAGAAGCAGCGCGCCGCTCCGGCGGCTAAAACTCGTCGTCGTCCTAGAAATCACCCGTCCCGCCTTTTTGTGCAGTTGGTGCTACGGCGCGCTTTGCCGCAAAGCCCCTGTTGATCGCCCCTGCCCCAAGCCTGCTATCCAATCAAGCGTTGAAGCCGGTCCCATAAGCCTAGCGAGCCAAGATCGTTGATCGTCGTGAAAACCACCAGCGCAAGGATGACCGCAAGGCCGCCGCGGAAAGCCCAGTCGAGAGCCCGGGCGCTGACTGGACGGCGCCGGATTCCCTCCACTGCGTAGAAAGCGAGATGTCCTCCATCCAGCATCGGGACTGGCAAGAGGTTGATGAATCCGAGATTAATTGAGAACAGCGCAAGCAACTGGACGAACGGCAATGCGCCGAGCGCTGCCTGCTGTCCGGCGATCTGCGCGATCTTGATCGGCCCGCCGACGTCACCTGTGCCGCGCCTGCCGGTGACGATCTGCGCGAGGCCGTCGATCATCGAGCGGGTGATCGACAAGGTGTAGCGGGTCGCTTCCGGTACCGCCTGGTAGACCGGAAGCCGCTCGAGCACGCCGGTGGTCGGGTAGACGCCGAGCAGGCCCCGGTTGAATTTCTCACCGAAAGGATCGGCTTCGGTGTCGCTCTTCAAATGAACCTGAATTGTGTGCGCGGCACCCTGGCGCTCGAACATGATCGGGACGGTCTCGTTGGGCCGGAGCATGACGATGGAGCGGATGTCGTCGAAAGCCGGCGTGCTGCGACCGGCGACCGAAAGGATCTTGTCGCCAGGCTGGAGGCCTGCCGCGGCCGCCGGCGTGTTTGGAACGATCGCGCCGACGATATTGGTTCGCGGCGCGCCCAGCATCATGAAGAAAGCGGCGAAAATGGCAATCGCGAGGACGAAGTTCGCGGCGGGACCGGCCAGCACGACAAGAAAGCGCTGCCACACGGGACGGCATTGGAAAGCACGCTCGCGAAGCTCCGGAGGGATGGATTCGAGATCGGCCGGATTGCTCGCCGGCGTCATGTCACCGACGAATTTCACATAGCCGCCAAGCGGTAGCCAGGCGAGCTTCCATCGCGTCCCCTGCTTGTCGGTCCAGCCGAAAAGCTCGCGCCCGAAGCCGATCGAAAAGGTCTCTGCGGGAATGCCGAACAGCCGCGCGACGAAATAATGGCCGAACTCGTGGAAGAAGACGAGCGGCCCCAGCGCGCAGACGAAGGCGATCAGGACGAGCCAGAGCGGCGGTTGCGGAAGCATCAGTGGCAAACCTCGCGGATCATCTCGTCAACGCACGAGCGGGTCGCGCGGTCGATGTCCAGCACTTCCTCGATCGACGATGGCGATGCCGCGTCCACGTCGTCGAGCGCTTGCTCGACCAGTTCGGCGATCTCGGGGAAGCGGATGTTGCCACCGAGGAAGGCCGCGACGGCGACTTCGTTGGCGGCGTTGAGCACGACCGGCGCGGCGCCGCCGGCTTCGAGCGCGTGGCGGGCGAGACGAAGCGCGGGGAAGCGGGCGAGGTCGGGCTTTTCGAAATCGAGGCGCGCGGTCGCCGCAAGGTCGAGACGCTGAGCGGGGGTTGCGATCCGCTCGGGCCAGGCAAGCGCGAAGGCGATCGGGATGCGCATGTCGGGCGCACCGAGCTGCGCGAGCACCGACCCATCGACGAACTCGACCAGCGAATGGACGACGGATTGGGGATGAATGAGCACGTCGAGCCGCTCGGACGAAAGCCCGAACAGGTGCCGTGCTTCGATCAGCTCGAGCCCCTTGTTCATCATCGTCGCGGAATCGACGGAAATTTTGGGGCCCATCGACCAATTCGGATGGGCGATAGCCTGAGCCGGCGTCGCGTTGGCGATGAAATCAGCCGAGGAAGTGCGGAACGGCCCACCGCTCGCAGTCAGGATTATTCTTGAAACCTGGTCTGCGTTAGATCCCGCAAGGCACTGAAAGATAGCGTTATGTTCGCTATCGATTGGTAATATCGTCGAACCGTTGCGCTTTGCCGCGCCGGTCATCAACTCTCCCGCGGTAACCAGCGCCTCCTTGTTCGCCAGCGCGACAGTCTTCCCGGCCTCGACTGCGGCCATCACAGGCCTGAGGCCGGCGCATCCGACAATGGCGGCGATCACGAGATCGGCGTCGCCCTTGGCCGCTTCGACCAATGCTGCTTCACCGGCAGTAGCGCGGCAGCTGGTGCCGGCGAGCAGATCTTGAAGGTCGGCGAGCCGGCTCGCGTCGGCGAGGACGGCAAGCTTGGATCCGGTGCGGCGCGCAATGTCCGCGAGCGCCTCGGCATTCGTCGCTGCCGTGACGGCGACGACTTCGAAACGGTCCGGATTGCGTTCGATCAGGTCGAGCGTCGATTTGCCGACCGATCCCGTCGCACCGAGGATGGCGATCTTGCGGCTCACGCTAGCCCCATTAGCTGCACTGCGGCGGTAAGCACAGCCACCGGGACAAGGCCGTCGAGCCGATCGAGCACCCCGCCATGGCCCGGAAGCCACGCGCCGGAATCCTTGACCCCTGCCCTTCGCTTCATCGAGCTTTCGAAGAGGTCGCCCGCCTGCGCCGTAACTGCGAAGATCGGGGCACAGACGAGGAGCACTTTGCCGAGGTGCGCCGCGAGGACCCACGCGCCGCCGAGGATCGTCGCGGCGGCGACTCCGCCAACGAGGCCTTCAACAGTCTTGCCGGGGCTGATCGTGGGCGCGAGCTTGCGCCGCCCGAAGCTTCGCCCCGCGAAATAGGCGCCGATGTCGGTCGACCAGGTCACGATGAATGCCCAAAGGAGCAGGTCGAACCCGCCCCGTTCGCGGGTCCAGAGCAAGCCGAGTGCGGGAAGGAGCGCATAGAAGAAGCCGGCAACGTACCAGATCGGCCCCCACCCGCGCACGAGACGGGTCCATTCGTAGAACATGGCTGTCGCGATCCCGGCGACGATCACGGCCAGCAGATAGCCGCCTTCGAACGCCACCAGCAGTGCCGCGACGATGAGGACCAGCCCCGTCAGCGAGCGGACGAGAAGCTCGTTCACCGCCCACCAAAGCGGCGTTCGCGCGCGCCGAACCGCTCGAGCGCCTGCGCAAAGGCATCCTCGTCGAAGTCCGGCCAAAGAGTCTCGACGAACATCAGCTCGGCATAAGCGGCCTGCCACAGCAGGAAGTTGGACAGCCGCACCTCGCCCGAGGTCCGGATCAGGAGATCGAGGTCGGGAAGGCCCGCGGTTTGCAGCTCGCTGGCGATCGCAGCCTCATCCACCTGTTCCGGGCCGATCTCGCCAGAGGCAACCTTTGCCGCCAGCCGCCGGGCGGCGGCGGCGATCTCGGTGCGGGAGCCATAGTTGAGCGCAACCACCAGCGTGAGGCGGCTATTGGCCGACGTATGGTCGACGGCGCGGTTGAGCCGGCTCACCAGGTCGTCGCCGAACGCGGAATAATCGCCGATCAGCCTTAGCTTCACGCCTTCCTTCTGGAGGCTGGCAAGCTCGCGCTCGAGATAGAAGCGCATCAAGCCAGTGAGGTCGGCGATCTCCTCGCTGCTTCGCTTCCAGTTTTCGGAGGAGAAAGCGTAAAGAGTGAGCACCTCGACGCCATGGTCTACCGCCGACTGCATCGCCCGGCGGACAGCCTCTGCCCCGGCCTTGTGACCCGCCACCCGCGGAAGGCCGCGTTTCTTCGCCCAGCGTCCGTTGCCGTCCATGATGATCGCGACATGACGCGGGACTTTCGCGCCCCCCTCAAGTCCGGCTGCGCCTTCGGGGGCGGGTGCGGCATTCACTTGCCGAGGATTTCCTTTTCCTTCGCCGCGGCCGCTTCGTCGACTTCCTTGATCGTGTCGTCGGTCAGCTTCTGGACTTCGTGCTCGAGCCGCTTGCGTTCGTCCTCGCTGATGTCGTGCTTCTTCTCGTCCTGCTTGAGATGATCCATGCCGTCGCGGCGGACGTTGCGAACAGCCACGCGCGCCTTTTCGGCATATTGGCCGACGAGCTTGGCGAGCTCCTTGCGACGCTCCTCGGTCAGCTCGGGGATCGGCAGCCGGATCACCTGTCCGTCGCTGATCGGGTTGAGGCCAAGGCCCGCCGAGCGGATCGCCTTTTCGACCGGACCAACGTTGGACCGGTCCCACACCTGTACGGAGATCATGCGCGCTTCAGGCACCGACACGGTCGCGACCTGGTTGAGCGGCATGTTGGACCCGTAGACTTCCACATGAACCGGATCGAGAAGCGCGGTCGACGCACGTCCGGTGCGAAGACCGGCCAGATCGTGCTTCAGCGCATCGACGGCGCCGTGCATCCGCCGTTTGAGATCGTCAGTGCTGACGGTGGTGCTCATTTTTCAGTCTCCATTCTGCACGATCGTCGCCGTTCCCTCACCCGCGAGCACCTGGGCGAGGTTGCCGGGCTGGCGGATGTTGAACACCACGATCGGAATATTGTTGTCGCGGCACAGCGCGACCGCGGCTGCGTCCATGACCTTGAGATCGTCGCCCAGCACCTTGCCGAAGCTCAACGTCTCGTAGCGGGTGGCGTCGGTCACCTTCTTCGGATCGGCGGTATAGACGCCATCGACGCTCGTGCCCTTGAACAAGGCGTCGCAGCCCATTTCCGCCGCCCGCAGCGCCGCTGCCGTGTCGGTCGTGAAATAAGGGTTGCCCGTACCGGCGGCGAACAGGACGATGCGCCCCTTCTCCATGTGCCGAAGCGCACGCCGGCGGATGTACGGCTCGCTGACGCTCGACATCGGGATCGCAGACTGGACGCGGGTCTCGGCGCCGAATTTCTCGAGCGAGCCCTGAAGCGCGATCGCGTTCATCACCGTCGCGAGCATGCCCATATAATCGGCGCTTGCGCGGTCGAAGCCCTTCGCCGCTGCTGCCATCCCGCGGAAGATGTTGCCGCCGCCGACGACGAGGCAAAGGCCGGGGCAGTGCTGGCGCGCGTCGATGATCTCGCGCGCCAATCCATCCACTGCTTCGGGATCGATGCCGAACTGCCCCTGCCCCATCAAAGCCTCGCCCGAGAGCTTCAGAAGGATGCGGTTGAAGCGCGGGCGGGTCATTCGGCGGCTCGTCCTCGGGCAAGAAAAGGGCGGACCCGCTTTAGCGCGCCCGCCCCATTTTCCAACTGCTAAGCGGCGGCAACGCTCAGGCGACCGGCTCGGCCTTGCTCGTTCCGGCAGCGGCTGCGACCTCGGCAGCGAAGTCGCTCTCCTGCTTCTCGATCCCTTCGCCGAGCTGGAAGCG
>DATCJM010000032.1:0-1940 GCA_036562805.1 Sphingomicrobium sp. | reverse complement strand
ATCGCGGCCATCGTCCTTTGGACATGCTCGCTGGGATCGAGGTTGGTGTAAGCCATCACGATCTTCCCATGCTGGTCGATCACGTAGGACGTGCGGTTCGCATATTCCGGCTTTTGCAGGAGAACGACGTCATAGGCTTTGCGAACGTCCGCATCGGCCGTGGCGACCGGAAATGCATTCCGACATTCCTTCACGGAGAAATCCTGAAGAGTGGTGAGGTTGTCGGCCGACATACCGACGACGGCTGCGCCCATCTTCTTGAAGTCCGCGGCCGCCTCGCTGAAGGCATGCGCTTCGGCGGTGCATCCGCTCGTGAACGCTTTGGGGAAGAAATAGAGCACCAGCGGCCCATGCTTCAGCTGGTCGGCGAGGTGCAGCTTGAACGGCTTGCCGGCAACTGCGCCCATCGTCGTGAAGTCAGGCGCCTTCGAGCCGACCGGAAGTTCGGCCAAGGCGGGTGAAGCGATGAAAGTCGAGGCCGCCAAAGCCAACAGAATTTTGCGCATGTCGATTCTCCCTCCGGGGCCCTTTACTGCTCGCTGGCCAAAAGTGCGAGCGTCCGTTCGTCCCTCCGACCGCCAAAGAAGTTCAGAAGCGCATCGTTAAAGATGCTCCCGGGCTCGGCGAGGTCGAACAAAGTCAGGCTCGAACGCAGCTTCATCGCGTCCACAGTTCCGAGGATTTGCTCGGCCGTCCGCTTCGACGCCCACGGCCCGAGCGCATCGATGCATTGACGCAAGCGGCCGCCGAGGATGGGCTGCCCGAGATATGCTTGGGCCTCCGCGATGGAGCGAATGCCGTAGAATTTCGCGGTCGGACTTCGGCCGAGGTCGGCAAGCTGCGGGAATATGAACCACATCCAGTGGCTCTGCTTCGATCCCGCCACAAGCTCGCTTAGCGCGGCGTCGATCGTGTCGGATTGAGCATCGAGGAAGCGCTGGAGATTATAGGGATCCGAACCGCTCACGGCACCATGATGCGCTCGTGCGCCGCCGCGCGAAAGAGCGGCTGGCGCCTATTCGGCGGGCGCCAGCAGCCCGGCGAGAACGTAGAAGAAGATCATGACCGGCCCGGTGAGCAGCGTCGCTGCAATGAAACCGAGACGGACGAGCGTCGGATCGACGCCGGTGTAATCGGCGAAGCCGGCGGCGACGCCCATGATCTTGGCGTCGCGGCGGTTGATAAGAAAACGTCCGTGCATTCAATTCATCCTTATCTGGCGCGTCAGGCGATCGGCAGCGAAGTCGCTGCGGAAACGAGCAGGAGCGCAGTGACGAACGCACCGGCGAAGATCGTGGCGGTTTCACGGGCGGAAGCGAGCGAGCGGAACATTGGAAAACCCCTTTTGCATGTCTTGCGGCCCACCATTGGGCCTGCTCCAACAAATGCAGGGACCGTGCCAATTTGAAAAAGTACTTATTTATCAGTGCGGCCACACGTGGCCGGCCATTGCGAGATGGTAAATAGCGCCATGTCGCGGCGAAATTTACCGCGAAGCCGGGCAGCGTGACCGTCTGGCCTGTCCGAAACCGGACAGGTCAGCCGCGATAGCCGAGCTGCTCCGCCCATGGCAGGAGCACCGGCAACACCCGCTCGAGCTGCTTTTCGTACCTTTTCCACCGACCGATCGGAGCGCGCGTCAGTGGCTGGATGACCTGATTGTAGCTCGGCGTTGCGATGCCGGACCGGCCTTTGGCCGTAGCCCGATGATCGAGCATAAGCGCGCTCCAGTCGAGGCCGAGAAAATCGACCACGGACCTGAGTGCCGCCTCGGGATCCGCGACCAAATCCTCGTAGGCCACCACATGGACGTTCAACGGCAACAGCTCGTTGCTCCGGGTCCATAGCGTCATCGCCGCGTCGTAGTAGGCGGCCGCCGTCTCGATATCGAGGAAGCAAGCCATCGAAGGATTCAGCGCGAAATCCTGCATGAAGCAGCT
>DATCJM010000390.1:0-4507 GCA_036562805.1 Sphingomicrobium sp. | reverse complement strand
CCCTGCGCGCGGTTCGAGAAGGGGCTGTGCTCGGTCTATCCCGACCGGCCACAGGCGTGCCGCCGCTTCCGTTGCGAGCTGCTGATCAGTGTCGAGAACGGCCGGATGTCCGCCGACCGCGCGCATGGCATCGTCCGCGAGGCCAAGGCGATGGTTGACGAAGTCCGCCTGCTGCACGGCGACGATCGCCCCCTCCTGCCGCAATCGTGGCGCGAGCGGCTGCGCGCGTGGGGTTCGGGCAAAAGCGCCGGCCGCGCCGACCCTGCGCTGCTGCTGCAGATGACGAGACTGAACGTCTTCCTGGACCGGCACTTTCGGTCGAAAGCGCAGCGCGTGGTGCTCGACAAGGAATGACCGGCCGGCATCTGTCGAGCGCGACGCAGAGACTGCGAATTGGCCCGGAACCCGCTCCGCCGATTACCGTTTTTCCGTCCGTGCCGGATCAATCTTCAACCGCGCGGGCGCGAGCTCGCGGGCAGCGCAGCTCTGCGACCTGGCGACCGGAATCGCGGCCGTGGCGGGTGGTCCCCCTCGCGCTTCTCGCCGTGGTTGCGGCGAGTGCCGCGATGGGCGCGGCCAAGGACATGTTCTGGAGCGCGTCGAAACATCGCTACGCGGACGACATCCTTCGCAAGGACCTGCGCCACGTGCACGTCGGCGCGATCCTCAAGCTGCGCTAGAAGCGGCGGGTGAGGCCGAAGGTCAGCTGGAGATAATTGTACGAACGGCCGGTCGCGGTCGGAGTCTCGCTGAACAGCAGGGATGAAGTGCCTGACCAGCCGGCCCTGGGCGGGCTTGCGAGCTGGGCGTTGAAGTAGCTCGAGCGGCGCCAGCCGGTGTCGCTGTCGCGCTGCACGCCGATGCCGCCGGCGAGAAGGTAGCGCCAGCCTTTGTTGGTGAAGCGGCGGAGCTGAAGGATCGGAACCGCCTGCGCGTACCAGCGCGGGGAATAATAATCGAACTCGTGCGGCACGCTGTCGTGGAAATAACGCGTGCGGAGCTGGATGCTGAGCCCGGAATTGGCGCCGAGCACGTGGACGAAATTGGCGCGCAGCTGGGTGCGGAGGTTGCGGCCGGTGAAATCCTGAAGGCCGGCGACGAGGGTGAAGACGTTGTTCTCGTCCACCGGGAGATCGAGCGCGGCGCCGCCGAAGGTGTAATAGATCGGGCGCCTCAGCCCCTCCGGCGTTTCGAGGATCTCGCGCTCGAGAAACACCTCCTTCCTGAACGGCGCTTCGTCGTGGATGTCGGCCGAGCCGAGCGCGGTATGGCCGTCGGTGCCTGCCGTCACGTTCCACTTCCAGCCGCCGAGCGAATTGGCAGCGCGGAGATAGACGCGGTTGCGATCCTGCCAGCGGCGGCCGATCGGCCGGAACCAGGCCTTTTCGAGGCGGATGCCGAGATATTGCTCGGGCCCGGAATATCGCCAGTCGAGGTTGAGGCCGGCCTTGATCACGTCGGTGTGGTCGGCGTCGGTCGAGACGAAAAGATCGGTGCCGATCGCATGACTGAGGGGCTTCGGCTCAGCCGGCGCCGGCGCCGCACTGAGCTCGCTCGACGCGAGCAATGCGGCGGCGAGGCGGTGCGCGTCCGGCGCGGCCGCGCTCGCTGACGCGGGATTTGCAGCCGCAACAGCGGCGGCGACTGCGATCATCGCGGCGAGACGCATCACTTGGTTCCCCATTTCTTCGTGAGCCCCAGGAGTTCCGACCAATAACCCCACACGCACACCGGCTGCATGAGGAGCGTGTAGACGAACAGATAGAAGACCAGCCCGCCGGGATTGTGCCGGACCTTCAGCCCCTGTTCCTGCATCATTTTGTTTTGCACCCGGTAAATGACGAGGTTCCACAGCCCGGCGAGCGGGAGGACCGCGAGAGTCATCGGGCCGGCAATCCAGAAAATGTGGAAGAAGATCGCGGCGATGACGCCGGGGATGAAGATGAAGGTGTAGACGAGGTCGAGCGGCAGGAAGAGCAGGTTCCACCAGATGAACATCGCGCTGAGGCGCGGGACGAACAAAAGGTCCTCGTGGTGGTGGAGCGCCTCGATCAGCCCGCGCGACCAGCGTTTGCGCTGAAGCGCGAACTGCCGGAACGTCGTCGGCGCGTTGGTGAAGACGATCGCATCCTCGGCATAGCCGATGCGATGGCCCTTCTTGAGCAGCGCCCAGGTCAGCACGATGTCCTCGCCGACGCATTCGGGCCAGCCGCCGACCTCGATCAGCGCCGATTTCTCGTAGACGGAGAAGGCGCCCTGGGCGACGAGCGTGCCGTGGTACATGCTCTGCATGCGCTTCACCGCGGCGATGCCGTGGAAATAATCCCATTCCTGAGCGCCGGTCATGAGGTTCTCGCGCGAATTGCGGACGAGGACCGCGCCGGCGACGGCGACAGTGCCTGGAGGATCGGACAGCAGCCGCGATACGATTCCGGTGAGCGCGTCCTGCTTGAGCCTGGTGTCGCCGTCGATGGTGACGATCAGCGGATGGCTCGCCAGACGCAGGCCCGAGTTGAGCACTGCGGCCTTGCCGCGGTTGTGCGGATAATCGACGATCCGAACGGTGACGTTGGGGGCCATGCGAAGCTGCGCCTTCGCACGCTCGGCCACCGCCACTGTGTCGTCCTGAGAGCCGTCGTTGAGGACCAGGATCTCGAGCGCTCCTGGATAATCCTCATGGGCCGCGCTGCGGATCGTGTCGGCAATCGCGTCCGCCTCGTTGTAGGCGGCGATGAGGACCGTCACTCCCGGGTAGGATTCCAGGTGGCGGCGGCGCGGACGGCGGTCGAGCAGCAACGTCGCCACCAGGAAGCAATTCATGAACCCCGGCACGTAGGCGATGAAGGTGATCGCAACGAGCGCGAAGATCGGATGGGTGACCCGGCCGAGCTCGTCCATCCAGCGGGTCGACAGCCACACGCTGAGCAGGGTCCACAGCAGCGCCAGGGACACCGCGAATGCGAACTTCATGCGAACAGGGAAATAGCGCCGGCGATGGACGCCAGGCGCCGATACGCGCGCAACACTGGCCACCGATTACCCCTGTTAAATCCGAGCTAACCGCAGAATGAACTGCCGGTGCGCGAGTTCCCATCTCGCAACGCCAGCCTGCGGCTTCAATAATCTGCGTTAACATTTTGAAAGGATGCGTTAAAAATGCATCCGTTCTGACTTGCCGGGAGAGTCGACCTCATAGTCGGCCGGCGCCGAGCCCTTGAGCTGCTGAGTCCAGCTTTGGCCGACGTAGAGGCGCTTGGCGGGGAGCGGCGCGCAATCATTGGCGGCCGCGCATTGCTTGCCGTCATTCAGTTCGACGCTGACGTTGCCATTGTTGTGGATGGTGAGGGCGTTGCCGGAGCGCGTTCCGCTGACGACCGGATTGGGCACCGTCGGGCGGACCAGGATGAGCATGTCGTAGCCGACCAGCACCTTGAGGCCCGATTGGGCCGTCGAAAGCTTGCCGACGACCGGCTTGACCGTGACGCGGTAGACGCGCTCGCGGTCGGCGATCGCCGGAAGCGTCGCGATGCGGATCAGCCGATGCTCGCCCGGCTCGAGCACCAGCCGGGCCGGTGACACGAGCAGGCCGAGCTTCTCGGGATCGGGATCGGTGCGCGCGCTTTCGGGCGCAGAGCCGGGATTGAGAATTTCGCGCGGGTCGATTTCGACGAACGCGCGCACGGTCCCGCCATTGCCGACGTCGACGTCCTGCCGGTCGTGCTTGCCGGGCTGAAGCTCGACGATCAGCTGGCTGACCTGGATCTGGGCGGCGAGCGGGGCGACCGGCAGCGCCAAAGCGACGCAGGCGAACGCGTAGAATCTCTTCATCGGCACACGACCCTCCCGAGCGACGCATAATCCCTGACCGCTTTCACGGCGCCGAGGCTGACCTCGCACGAGGAACCTGACGCGTCGGTGAAGCGGATCTGCTCGCCGGCGCCGGCATCGACCTGGAAATAACCGTTGCCGTCGCTTTCGCCTATGCCGTGACGCGACTGGATGGACGCGTCGGCGAGCGGCTTGCCATTGTCGCGCACGGCCTGGCCGAAAATCGTGAACATGCGCTCGACCTGCCAGGCGAGATGCTGGACGTTGCCCGGGTAGAGCGTGACCTCGCGAGCGCCATTGTCGTAGCTGACGCCCGCCGCATCGAGCGGGCGCAGGCGAACCTTGTACGAGCGATAGGGCTGGAGAAAGAGCGGCAGGCGCTGCCCGCCCGTGACTCGCCCGCGCGGCTGGCCGTTGACGAGCACTTCGAACGCGTAATCGGCGGGGCCCGCGACGGTGACGACGAGCGCGCTTTCGTTGAGATCGCGCCCGCCGAGAACGACGTCCCTGGGATCGACGGCGAGACCCGTTTGCAAGGTCACGCCATATTCGGTGCTGCCGGTGCCGCCGAAGCCGTGAAGCATGTCGGCGCGCGCGCTCCCGAAGCGGGTGTAGGCATAGCCGCCGACATGGCCGATGGTCGTATCCAGGCTGCGGTCGACACCGCCGCCGAGCGAGA
>DATCJM010000382.1:0-14730 GCA_036562805.1 Sphingomicrobium sp. | reverse complement strand
AGCTTCCTGCGCGACAAGCTTGGTCAGTCTGTATTTGCGCCAGGCGTCACCATCGTCGACGACCCGCTCCGGCTGCGCGGCCTGAGGTCACGACCCTTCGACGGCGAAGGTGTGCGCGTCTCCCGCCGCGAACTGGTTTCGCGCGGAACGCTGAAGCAGTGGATCGCCGAGAGCGCCTCGGCACGGCAACTGGGAATCGAGCCGACCGGCCACGCCTCGCGCGGCGTCGGTGGCACTCCCGGCGCGAGCCCAAGCAATCTCTACATGAAGCCTGGGGAGAAGAGTCGCGAGCAGCTTCTCGCGAGCATTGGGGAAGCGGTGCTCGTGATCGAATTGATCGGACAGGGCGTGAACGGCGTCACCGGCGACTACAGCCGCGGCGCGGTCGGATTCATGATCCGCGGCGGCGAGATCGCCGAGCCGGTCGCCGAGATCACCATCGCAGGCAACCTCATCGACATGTTCGCGACGCTCGAACCGGCGAGCGATCTCGAGTTCCGCCGCGGCGTCGACGCGCCGACGATCCTGATCCCGGAAATGACCGTCGCGGCCGCTTAGGCCTGCGCGCTCACCTTCGGCAGTCCCAGCCGCGGAATCTCAATATGCGGGCAGCGGTCCATGACGACCTTGAGGCCCGCCTCCTCGGCCCGCGCCGCGGCTTCCTCGTTGATGACGCCGAGCTGCATCCATACCGCCTTCGCGCCGACGAAAATCGCCTGCTCGACCGCCTCGGCGGCAGCTTCGGGCCGGCGGAAGATGTCGACGATGTCCATCGGAACGCCGATCTGCGCGAGCTCGCGCCAGACGAACTCGCCAAGCACATGCTCGCCGGTGATCTGCGGATTCACGGGCAGCACGCGATAGCCCCATTCCTGCAGGAACTTCATGACGCCGTAGGACGGGCGATCGGGCCGGTCCGAAGCCCCGACGACGGCGATCGTGCGCGAATTCCTGAGCAGCGCGGCAATGTCTTCGTCGCGAGTTAGCGGCATGGTTCAGTCCTTCCGATCGGGATCAATGCGCCACCGCCTCAAGCAGTTTCGCGGCAATCGCGTTGAATGCCTCTGCATCGCCACCTTCCCCCGCGGCCGGCGGCTGCCCTGCATCCGACGCTTCGCGGATGGCCAGCGACAAGGGCAGCCGGCCAAGGAAAGGAACGCCCATCCCTTCCGCGGCCGCCTCCGCCCCGCCGCTTCCGAACGGATGGGATGTCGCACCGCAGTCAGGGCACACATAAGTCGCCATATTCTCGATGATCCCGAGCACGGGCACGCTCATCTTGTTGAACAGGTCGATCGCGCGCCTCGCGTCGATCAGCGATAGATCCTGCGGCGTCGATACGACGACGGCCCCTGCCGGCCGCGAGCGCTGAATCAGCGACAGCTGCACGTCGCCCGTTCCGGGTGGCAGGTCGACGATCAGCAGTTCGCAATCGCCCCAATCGGCCTCGACCAGCTTTGCCAGCGCACCCGTCGCCATTGGTCCGCGCCACGCAAGCGCATGTCCCGGCGACACGAGTTGGCCGAGTGACAGAAATTTAATCCCGTGCGCCTCGACCGGGATCAGCCGCTCGTCCTCGGCAGTCGGCTTCTGATCGGTACCGAGCAATGTCGGCTGGGACGGCCCGTAAACGTCGGCGTCGATCAGCCCGACCTTCTTCCCCATGCGGGCGAGCGCGATCGCGAGGTTCGCGGACACGGTCGATTTCCCGACCCCGCCCTTGCCGCTGCCGATTGCGATCAGCGTTCTCGACGGTTCGGACGCGGTCATGGCGATCCGCACTTCGCCGACACCGCTGCGCGAAATCGCTGCCGAGCGCAGCTCATGCTCGACCTGTTCACGCGCGCTCGCCGCAAGACCCGTCGCATCGACGATCAGGGTCGCGGTGCCGTCCACCAGCTTGCGGGAGCGGATCCGCTCGTCATGCGGAAGGTCCGTCAGTTCATCAGCCATGATCGGCACATAGGAAGCGCTTGGCGGCTTGCCACTGTTTTTCGCGCTGAGCGCTCCCTATAATCGGCCTCGATGAGCAATATTCCGGGGTGGGCCGGCCGCGTTCGCGGTCTCTTCACCGACAACAAGGGGCCGTGGGGGCCAGGCGGCGGCGGCGATGAGCCGCCCGCGGACGACGGCCACAGCGGCGGGCCCTGGGGCGAGCCGGGACCGGGCCGCGGCAGTGGCGCCGGCCGCTCCGTCACTCCGCTCGACGAGCTTCTTCGGCGTGGCCGCATGCGCTTTGCCGGCGGCGGCGGCGGGGGCTTTCCCGGCCGTCCCGACCGCTCGTTGATCCTGTGGGCGCTGGTGGGCATCGTCGTGCTTTGGCTCGTGGTCACCAGCATGCACTCGATCGCTCCTGGTGAGCGCGGCGTTGTCACCCGGTTCGGGCGGTACAGCTATACTTTGGGCCCCGGCGTCGGATTGACGCTGCCCTCGCCCATCGACCGCGTGCAGAAGGTCGACGTCGAAAGCATCCGCAGCGTCGATCTTGGCTCCGCGAGCAGCGAGGATTTGATGCTGACCGGCGACCAGAATCTCCTCGACATCGCTTACTCGGTTCGGTGGAACATTCGGACCCCGGAGCTTTACCTGTTCGAGATGGCCGATCCGGACGAGACCATCCGCCAGGTAGCGGAGAGCGCCATGCGCTCGGTGATCAGCCAGGTGACGCTGCAGGACGCGATGGGCGACAAGCGGAGCGAGATCGAAGCGCAAGTCGCCGACCGGATGCAGCAGGTGCTCACCGCCTACCACTCCGGCGTGCAGATCCAGGGCGTCGCCATTCAGCAGGCCGACCCGCCGGCCGAGGTCAACGACGCCTTTAAGGAAGTGACCGCGGCGCAGCAGGACGCCAAGTCCTACATCAACCAGGCGAATGCCTATGCGCTGCAGCTGACAGCCAAGGCGCAAGGCGAAGCCGCGGCCTTCGACAAGGTCTACCAGCAGTACAAGCTCGCCCCCGAGGTCACCCGGCGGCGCATGTATTACGAGACGATGGAGCAGGTCCTGGGCAAGGTCGACAAAACCATCGTCGAGGCGCCCGGCGTCACGCCCTATCTGCCGCTACCGCAGGTCAAGAAGGAGCAACAACAGCAGGAGCAGCAGCAATGACCGGCTTCATCCGCCGGCGGCCGCTCGTCTCCGCCGTCATCGCCTTCTTCGTGCTCATCGTCCTCTTGAGCAGCTTTCCGATCGTGCCGGAGACAAAGCAGGCGGTCGTCGTCCGGTTCGGCAAGCCCGAGCGGATCCTCAACCGCTACGAACCCGGCAGGCCGATCGGCTCGGCCGGCGCCGGCCTGTCTTACCGAATCCCATTCGTCGACCAAGTGGTCTGGATCGACAAGCGCGTCCTCGCCGTCGACATGGAGCCGCAGCCGGTCCTTTCGACCGATCAGCGGCGCCTCATGGTGGATGCGTTCGCGCGCTACCGCATCGTCGATCCGCTGCTCATGTACATCCGCTCCACAAGCGAAGAAAATCTCAAGAGCCAGTTGCAGACCATCCTTAGATCCGATGTACGCAACGAGCTCGGCAGGCAGCCCTTTTCCGCCTTGCTTACGCCCGAGCGGCAGGGAATCATGGATGACGTACGAACGGCGCTCAACGCCCAGGCGGCGAAGTTCGGAGCCGAGATCGTCGACGTCAGGATCAAGAAGACCGACCTTCCCGATGGCACGCCGCTGCAGTCGGCGTTCGAAAGCATGCGCACAGCGCGGGAACAGGAAGCGCGATCGATCCGCGCTCAGGGCCTCAAGCAGGCGCAGATCATCCGCGCTCAGGCCGATGCGGACGCATCAAAAACCTACGCCGCAAGCTTCGGTCAGGACCCGCAATTCTACGACTTCTACCGCGCGATGCAGTCCTACCTGACGACGTTCGTCGGCGACGGCCAGAGCAAGCCCGCGCCCACGAACATCATTCTGTCGCCGCAGAATGACTATCTGAAGGAATTCACTGGACACACGCCGTCCAAGTGAACTGTCGCGTTCAATCGTCGTTAAGCCCGAGGGGACATTAGCGCCCTTGCGTCTCAAGCCAATTGATGGAGTATCGATGAGGTCGAAGGAGTCCGGAAAAGTGCGCTATGCCTACGGGGTCGCCATGGCCCTGCTCATCGGGGGGTCGGCATTCTCTCTCGCCACGGGACAGGCAGGCGCCCAGGTGCCGCAGAACGCGCCGGGCACTTCCACGCTTGCGCCGCGACCCGGCGCTCCAATGTCCTTCGCGGACCTGGTCGCCCGGCTTCAGCCCGCCGTCGTCAATATCTCGACCAAGCAGCGCGTGCCGGTCAAATCGCAGACTAGCGATCCGTTCGAGCAATTCTTCCGCCAGTTCGATCCGACGCAGCCCCAGGGTGAGCAGGGCAGTGGCGGCGGTTCGAGCAGTGGCCAGGGCGCGACGCGCGAGGCGGGCTCGCTCGGCTCCGGCTTCGTCATTTCGCCCGACGGCTACATCGTCACGAACAACCACCTTATCCAGGGGCTGACGGGCACAGGCGTCGTTGACAGTGTGACCGTCACGATGACCGACGGCAAGGAATATCCGGCGCGGATTGTGGGCCGGGACGAAACGTCCGACCTCGCGCTGCTCAAGATCGATGGGCGCGGACTGCCGTTCGTCCAGTGGGGCGACAGCACCAAGGCGCGCGTCGGCGATTGGGTAATCGCGATCGGCGATCCCTACGGCGTCGGCAGCACGGTGACCGCTGGCATCATCTCCGCCCTTCACCGCTCGATCAGCGACGCCGGCGGCGCCTACGACCGGTACATCCAGACCGACGCGGCCATCAATATGGGGAACAGCGGCGGCCCGATGTTCGATCTCAACGGCAACGTCATCGGGATCAATTCCGCCCTGATCTCGCCCAACGGCGCCTCCGTCGGCATCGGCCTCGCGATTCCGGCCGAACTTGCACGTCCCGTGATCGACGCGCTGATGCACGGGCAGCGGCCGATGCGCGGGTACCTCGGCGTCGGGCTCCAGCCGGTCGACGAGGACCTCGCGCCCGCCCTCGGAATCCCGAAGGGCACCGGCGAGGTGGTCCGGACCGTCGTCGCCGGCGGCCCGGCCGCTCAGGCGGGGATCCAGCAGGGCGACGTCATCGTCAAGATCAATGGACAGCAGGTGACGCCCGATCAGACCGTTTCCTATCTCGTCGCGAACCAGAAGGTCGGGTCGAAGATTCCGGTCGAGATCATCCGCAACGCCGGAACCGCCAATGCGAAGCACGGAACGGTCTATGTCACCCTTGCGGATCGCCCGACCGAGGACGCGCTCAACAAGATCGCGGGCGGCGACAACGGCACGCAGGGTCCAAGCGGCGGCGCGGCGGTTGCCACGCAAAAGGCACTCGGCCTGTCGCTCGCGCCACTGACTCCGGAGCTCGCACGTGCGGCGAACTTGCCCGACAATGCGCGCGGAGTGATCATCACCGCCGTCGATCCCAATAGCGACGCGGCGGAGCAGGGCCTGCAGCGCGGCGACCTCATCATGTCGGTAAACAACCAGCCGGTTGCCAATCCCGCTCAGGTGATCGCCGGGGTCGAAGCGGCGCGCAAGGCGGGCCGCTCGAGCGCCCTGCTCCTCGTCAAGCGCGGCAAATCGCCCGAGCTTTACATCGCGCTTGCCATCAACGCGCCGAAGTAACCCCGGCGGAGATTAACCGGCGGGTGCGGCGGGGGCCTTGTCCGTCGCCGCGGCGCCGAATCCGCACTGCTTCTGCTCCATCGGGATCTGCTTGGTGATGCGGGTCGCATTTTCGGCATAGGCCTCGGTCACCGATCCGTGGTTCACATTCTTGCCGCGAAGCGGGCTGACGCCTTGGCAGATGTGGAAGACGTGGGGCGTCGCCGCTTTCTTCGCGCCGTTCTCGGGAGCGATCCAGTAAACGACGTCCTGCCCCGCCGGATGCGCCGGGTCCTTGGTCGCGTCGGCGACCGTCTTCGAATCGCGCGCGATATCCTGCGCCTGCGCGGCCACTTCGGGTGAACAATCCTTCGTCGGCTGAGCCGCTTTGATCTCGGCCGCGCACTTGTTCATGTCCTGCGTGTATTGCTCGACCGAAGGCGGATGCCAGCTCACGCCGATCAGCGCCGCGACGATGGCCAGGACTGCGCCCACGCCGCCGGCGATCTTCTTGTTCTTGGGGTCCATATCCTTGTCCATGAAGATGAGGACAAGGAGCGGAAGGAAGGCAATCACCGTAATGATCGCGCCGAGCTGGTTCTGGAAGAAGAACTTCGCGCGGTCGGACTCGCGCGCCGGGTCGTATTTGTTGGCCGCTTTCCACATCAGGCTGCCGGCGATCGCGAAGACGGCGATGACGACCAGGATCCCGATTAGAAGTCCAAGGTTTCCATGATCGAACTTGTGCTGGAAGAGCAGGACGACGCCGGCAATCTCGGCACCAATGGCAATGACCCATGCAATGGCCGCGAAAATACGGAGCCGGGTCGCCGAGGATTGCTGCTCGTGCGTCGCCCGCCATTCCCTGGTGATGTCCACATTGTCGGATTTGTCGTCGGCCATGTCCGGTCCCCTCTCGACACTTGTCCGCCAAGCCTAACGAATGTCGCCCTTTGAGTCTCCATCGAACTCCGGGCCGGAACGCATCATTTCCTCTCGCGCTTCTCATCCGCGCGGCTACGATAAGCGAGATTCGCTTTGTTCGCGTTCCGCCTTAAAGAGGCGCTGGGAGAGGAGAAGGCGTGGTCGACAATCAGGCCCTGATCGAGAAGCTCGAGCGCGATTGGCGCGATGCCCTGTGCAGCCGCGACATGGACCAGCTCGCCGCGCTGATGCACCCCGACTTCGTCCTCATCGGCACGCGCTCCACCGGCCCATTCATGATGAACCGGCAAGAATGGCTGGAAGCTGTTCAGCGACGGGACCTCGAGACGATCGACTTCGAGATCAAGGAAGTCACGTCGCTCGACGACGTGATGATCGCGACGGTGCACGCGCGTTGGCGCATCAAGTATCTCGGGCGAGTCATCGAAGACTGCGTCCTTTCGACCGATGTCTGGGTCAGGCATGGCGACGGCTGGGTTTCGATCCGCCGCCACTCCACGCCGGCACCGGGCCAGTGCGGCAATCTCAAGGGGGAATAGATGGCACGTGAAGAGGCTCTCAGCGCGGGCGAAGGCATCAAGGAGCTTACGGTCCGCGGCATCATCCTCGGCGCCGTCCTGACCGTCATTCTCACTGCCGCCAACGTTTACGCCGGTCTCAAGATCGGCCTCACGGTCGCCACGTCGATCCCGGCGGCGGTCGTCTCGATGGCCGTGCTTCGCTCGTTCCGCGATTCGACCATTCAGGAGAACAACATCGTCCAGACGATCGCGTCGGCGGCGGGCACTCTGTCGGCGATCGTCTTCGTGCTGCCCGGCCTGGTGATGGTCGGGTGGTGGACCGGCTTTCCTTATTGGCTCTCCGTCGCAGTCATCGCGATCGGCGGCATTCTCGGCGTCATGTACTCCGTCCCCCTTCGCCGCGCGCTCGTGACCGGCACCGACTTGCCCTATCCTGAGGGCCTCGCCGCTGCAGAAGTGTTGAAGGTCGGCTCCGGAATCGGCGGGCAGGAAGAAAACCGGCGCGGATTGCTCCTCATCGTCTGGAGCTCGATCGCATCGGCGGCTTTCTATGCGCTCGCACAGACCAAGCTCCTCGCCTCCGACGCTGCCAAATCCTTCACCGTCGGCTCCGGGGCAACCACCGTGTCCGCGAGCCTGTCGATGCTGTTGATCGGCGTTGGCCATCTCGTCGGCCTCACCGTCGGCATTGCGATGTTCGTCGGGCTGATCATCAGCTGGGCCTTCCTGGTGCCGCACTATACGGCGATCGCCGGAGCGATCCCTGTCGGCACCGGCCTTGACGATTTCGTCCACGGCATCTTCGTGAGCAAGGTACGTTTCATCGGCGCGGGAACGATCGGCGTCGCGGCCATCTGGACCCTGCTCAAGATCCTCGGCCCGATCGTCTCCGGAATCCGCTCGGCGATCGCCGCGAACCGGGAGAGGAAGGCGGGACGCGGCGAAGCGCTGCCGATTACCGAACGCGACATCCCGATCGGGATCGTCGGAGGAACCATCCTTGCCCTGATGATCCCGGTAGGCTTCCTACTCTACGCCTTCGCAAGCACCGATCCGATTGCTTCCAATCCCGGTGCGACGATCGTCGTCAGCATCATCTATATCCTGATTGCGGGCGTCGTGATCGCCTCGGTCTGCGGCTACATGGCCGGGCTGATCGGCGCGTCGAACAGCCCGATCTCGGGCGTCGGCATCCTCGCCATCGTCGGCATTTCACTCCTGCTCGCGCTTCTCTTCCCGCATGCGACGGGCGACGCGTCGAAGGCGCTTGTCGCATTCGCTTTGTTCGTCACCGCCGTGGTTTTCGGCGTCGCGACCATCGCGAATAACAATCTTCAGGACCTCAAGACCGGTGAACTGGTCGGCGCGACCCCATGGCGGCAGCAGGTGGCGCTGGTCCTCGGCGTCATTTTCGGCGCCATCGTCATTCCGCCTGTGCTCGACCTGTTGAACACCGCGTTCACCTTCCAGGGCGTGCCGGGAGCAAAGCCGAATGCCCTGGCGGCACCCCAGGCCGCGCTGATCTCGGCGATCGCTCAGGGGCTGCTCAATGGCAATTTCGACTGGAAGCTGATCGAATATGGCGCCGGGATCGGCGTGGTCGTGATCATCATCGACGAGTTCCTGCGCAAGACGAAGCGCGGCGGCCTTCCTCCGCTTGCAGTCGGAATGGGGATTTATTTGCCGATGGCGCTCACGCTGCTCGTCCCGCTCGGCGCGCTGCTTGGCTGGTCCTACGACAAATGGGCCGCTCGCACGTCGAACCCCGAATTCGCTCAACGCATGGGCGTGCTTCTGGCGACCGGGCTCATCGTCGGCGAGAGCATCATGGGCGTCGTTTACGCGTCCATCGTCGCGGCCACTCAAAACGACGCGCCGCTGGCACTCGTTGCAGAGAATCCGTGGGCCGTGCCTTTGGGCCTCGTGATTTTCGTGGTCGTGGTCGTGGCCTTTTACGCCTGGACCCGCAAGGAGACGAGGGCGGCTCTAACGGCCTAGCACTGCCTTCCGCAGCGCTTTCGGCGCCATCTGAGGGCTGCCCGCTTCGGCCTTGTGCACCAGTTGGACGATCGCGCGGCTGACCGGCGCATCCATCGACAGGCGTTCGGCCAGCCGCACCAGTTCCCCATTCAGATAGTCGACTTCGGTCTTCCGTCCGGCGGCAAGGTCATCGCTCATCGACGAGCGCGCCTTAAGATCCACCTTCCACACCCGGGCGAAGAGGTTGTTGAAGAGGATGTCGGGCGTGTCCAGAAGCCTTGGCAGGAGTTGGACGGACAAAGGCCCGACCTTTGCCGGCTCGATGTCCACCCGCTGCAGAAGCCCGAGCCCTTCGCGGATCGAGGCGGCAAAGACGCGGCGGTAATCGCGCGTGTGCAGCTCCTGCAGCAGCGTCTGCCCCGACAGCGCGTTCACCGCATTGTTGAGGTTAATGAGCAGCTTGCCCCAGGCGAGGCCGAGCATGTCCGGTGAAAGCTTCAGCGTCGCGGGACTGCCGGCAAGGCGCTCGGCAAGCGCTTCCGTCGCACCGCGCCGATCGCTCCATAATTCGCCGGCGCTACCTTTATGGAATTGGCCCTTCCCGACGTAGGCGACGTTGAACGCGACGATCCCGCGCGCGACTTCGAACCGGCCGCCGAGGCCCTGTTCGAGCGTCTCGACATTGCTGATCCCGTTCTGGAAGCTGATCACGGTCGCGCCCTCGCGTCCGTGCTGGGCGATCTCGGCGGCCGCCGCCGCGGTGCCGCCGCTCTTCACGGTGACGAGGATGACGTCCGCCTCGTCCAGCGCCTCGGGACCGCAGCGGAAATCGACATCGCCGCGCCCGATATGCACGCGCCAGCCGCTGTAATCGGTGAGCGTCAGTCCGTGCTCGTCCAGGTCCTGCGAAAGCTTCGGCCGCCCGATGAACGTGACCGGCAGGCCCGCCGCCTGGCAGGCACCCCCGATGAAGCAGCCGACCGATCCGGCGCCCAGAACCGCAATTTTCGTCCCCCCGCTCATCGCTCTATCCCCGGCCGCGATACGGCTGCACCCCTTGGTCCGGCAGCCACAGGTCTTCCGGCGGCGAACCCGATTGCCAGAATATGTCGATCGGCATGCCGCCGCGTGGATACCAATAGCCGCCGATCCGAAGCCATTGCGGCTTCATCTCGCGGACGAGCCGTTGGCCGATGCCGACGGTTACGTCCTCGTGGAATCCGCAATGGTTGCGAAACGAGCCGAGGAAAAGCTTGAGGCTCTTGCTTTCGACGATCGACTCTGCCGGAGCATAATCGATCACGAGGTGCGCGAAATCCGGCTGGCCCGTCACCGGGCACAGCGAGGTGAACTCCGGCGCCGCGAAGCGGACGAGATAAAGGGCGCCAGCTCTAGGGTTCGGCACATAATCCAGCACTGCCTCGTCCGGCGAAGCCGGCAGAGCGCTCGTCCGGCCCAGATGGCGCGTTTCCATGCGCCGGCTTCTACGCGGCTGTTGCAGGCTCCGGCAACGCCCAGTCGATCGCCGCGAGGCCGTGGCTTTCGAGGAATGCGTTGGCTTTCGAGAAATGACGGCAGCCGAAGAAGCCGCTGTGCGCCGACAAGGGCGAGGGATGCGGCGCCTTCAGGACCAGGTGCCGTGACGTGTCCACGAAGGCCGCCTTCTTCTGTGCATAGCTGCCCCACAGCATGAAGACGACGGGCTCCTCCTTCGCGTTCACCTCGCGGATGATGCGGTCGGTGAAGCGCTCCCAACCGCGCTCGCGGTGCGATGCCGCTTGGCCCATCTCAACGGTGAGGACGCTGTTGAGCAACAACACGCCCTGGCGCGCCCAATATTCGAGGAAACCGTGCTGCGCCGGCTTCAGCCCAAGGTCGTTTTCCAGCTCCTTGTAGATGTTGACGAGGCTGGGCGGCGGCCGGACGCCCGGCTGAACGGAGAAGCAGAGGCCGTGGGCCTGCCCCGCGCCATGATAAGGGTCCTGCCCAAGGATCACGACGCGCACCTGCTCGGGCGGCGTCAGGTCGAGCGCCCGGAACCAGTCCGATCCGCGCGGAAAGATCTGCTTCCCGCGCTCCCGCTCGCCGACGAGGAAACTTCTGAGCTTGGCCATATACGGCTGCTCGAACTCGCTGCCGATGCGATGAAGCCAGTTGCGATCGAGTTTGATGTCCGCTGTCGCCATTCGCCCGTCTTGTAGCCTATCTTCACCGAATGGAATCGCTCGTCTCGACCCAATGGCTTGCCGATAATCTTGGCGAACCCGATCTGATCGCCGTCGACTCGAGCTGGCACATGCCGGCGAGTGGCCGCAACGGCCGCGACGAATATCTGCAGGCGCATATTCCCGGCGCGCGCTTTCTCGACATCGACGAGCTCAGCGACCGGTCGAATCCTGCCCCCCATTCGCTTCCGCCGCCGAACGAGTTCGGCGTCGCGATGGAACGGGTCGGCGTGGGCCGTGAAGATCGGATCGTCGTCTACGACAATTCACCTCTGCGAACGGCGGCGCGCGGCTGGTTCATGCTCCGCCACTTCGGCGCGCGGAACGTCGCCATTCTCAACGGCGGCTTTCAAGCTTGGCTTGTCGAGGGACGGGCTACGGAAGCCGGAGAACCGCCCCACCGAACCGCTCATTTCGACGCGGAGCCGCGTGACGAGCTCGTCACCAAGAATCAGCTGCTTGCCGGTGCGGGGTATCCGTGGCTGGATGCGCGCGGAAAGGCGCGGTTCGAGGGCGCCGAAGCCGACCCGCGGCCGGGGGTCGCCGCCGGCCACGCGCCCGGCGCTCGCAACCTGCCATTCTCGTCAGTCTACGACGAAAGCGGCCGCTTCCGGCCACGCGATGAGCTCCGTAGGCTTCTCGCCGATGCCGGGATCGATCCCGCGCAGCCCTTCGTCGCTTCGTGCGGCTCTGGCGTGACAGCGAACAGTCTCATCTTCGCCGCGCATCTGCTCGGCAACGATAGCGCGCGGCTTTATGATGGAAGCTGGAGTGAATGGGGCGCCGATCCGTCGACGCCGAAAGCGGTCGGCCCAGCCTAGCGGAGCACGATACCGGCGACGTCGCGAAGCTCGCGGCGGATTTCGTCGGCCAGCGCCTGGCTTGCGGCCGCATGCGGTTCGCGGCCGTCCTGCCGTTCGATCAGCAGCGCCTCGATCCCGGCAGCAGCGCCGGCGACCATCCGCGCCGAGCGGCGGTCGAACAGCCGCTGGTTTGCTTCGCTCGCCTCGTCCCAGGCAGAAGCGACATGCTCGTCGTCCACGTCCGAAGCCGGTCCGGCGCCGAACGGCTCGACCAGCCGCATCGCATGGCGAACGCTGGCGAGTCGCGAAACCGCCTCGGCATAGGCAGCCGGTGTTTCCTCGGGCGAATGCTGGCGGAGCAAATGAAGCATCCGTCCAGCGGTAAGCGGACGGGGTTATCAAAAAGTGAATCTTGTTGGCGTCGCGGCGCCGTGAACGGCTTTACGCGCCCTGCGTCGCTTCGATGTCGCGCAGGATCCAGCCGCGCTGCGGAATCGTCTCGATGAACTCGGCGCCCCCAGAGGCATTGCGGAGCTTCTTGCGCAGCTTGGAGATGAACACGTCGATGATCTTCGGCTGCGGCTGGTCGTCGGCGCGGCGATAGAGATGCTTCAGAAGCATCGCCCGGGTGACGACATTGTTGCGCGCGAAAGCAAGCAGCTCGAGCACGCGATATTCCATTTCGGTAATCCCGATCGGATGGCCATCGATCCGGATCAGCCGCTGGACCTGGTCGACCGAGAGGCGTCCGCCGCACAATGTCTCGGGCATCTCGCTGCCGCTCGCCTTGAGCGAGGCGAGCAGCTTGGACGCCGCTTCCTCGCTATCCTCAGGCGAGATGGCACGCGGGCTGCCGATCAGCGCCTGCTGGATATCGGCAAGCATCTTGTGCGCTTCCTCGACCAGCCGCGTGCCTTCCTCGAAGCGGCGGCGTGAGCGGTCGAGCATCGATTCGATCTCGACGAGGCGTCCGGAAAGATTCTCTTCGGCCATGCCTGGTTCGTTCCCCCGCGCCTCGTTAGCGGCCGGCCTGGGCCGTCGCGACGCTCGTGTTCGCTGCCGGCGCCGCCAGGATCTGAAGCGTCGTCGCGCCCTTGTCGACGATGCGCGTGTCCGGGTCCCAGACGGTCGAGCGGATGCCTATCGCCGCGTCACCCCGGCCGGCGGTATCGAGCAGGCTCGTCTCGGCCGCCGAACGCGGCGCCGGGCCGCCGAACAATGCGTCGATCGCCTGCTGCTGCGCCTCGCCCGCGGAAATGCCCTGCGTGCCCGCAACCGGCGGTGCGAGGTTGAAGTCGGGCGGAATGATCAGCGGCGCATTGCGCGCGACCAGGAACTCGTCCGACACATGACCCCTCGCCGTGCGCTTGCCGGTCAGCGACGCGCAGCCGGCCGTCGAAAGCGCCGTGATGACCACAACCGCGATAAAGCCTTTACGCATGTTCGATTGTCTCCTTGGGCTCATGCCCTTTGGGTTGATCCTTACGGGCGACGAACGCTCTCAGCAACAGGATCACGACGGCAATGCTGATCGCCGCATCGCCGACGTTGAATATCAGAAACGGTCGCCACGCGCCAAAATGGAGGTCGAGGAAGTCGGTGACGTAGCTGTGCAGCGTGCGGTCGAGGATATTGCCGAGCGCTCCGCCGAGCACCATGCCGAGCGCCACCTGCTCGATGCGGTCCTTTTCGCGCCCGATCCACACCGCGACGCCAATCGCGATCGCCGAGGTGAGGCCGACGAGCATCCATCGCCCGACCGGATTGGTCGCGTTGAGAAGTCCGAGCGAGATCCCTGGATTCTGGGTGTAAGTGAAGTTGAAGATTGGAAGTAGCACCAGCTGGTCGCCGATCTGGTTGAGCCCGAGCGGACCGGTGACGATCCATTTCGCGAGCTGATCTAGGGCGAACACGACCAGCGCGACCGCGAAGCCGAGGCGATACCTAGCCATTCATTACATCCTCGCAGCGGCCGCACAGCGCGCCATCCTCTTTCACCTCCGGCAGATAGCGCCAGCAGCGCCCGCACTTGTGGTTGTCGGTCTTGCCCACCTTCAAATTGCCGCTGCGAACTGTCGAGGTGATGAACAGCTCGGCGAGAAAATCGCCATCTTCGCTGCTCGGGACACAAACTTCGGCCTCCAGGCTCGAGCCGAGGACCTTGTCGCGCCGCAGCGGCTCGATCGCTTCGGTCACTTCCGCCCGAAGCGCGCGTAGCTTCGCCCACTTCGCCTCATCCGCATCGGCCTGCGGCACTACCGGCCATTCGAGCAAATGCACCGATCCCGCTTCCGGATATCGCGTCGCCCACACTTCCTCGCTGGTGAATACCAGCACCGGCGATAGCCAGCGCAACAGCGCGTGGAACAGAATGTCGAGCACCGTCCGGTACGCCCGCCGCCGGTCGGTCTCGAACCCCGTCTCCAGGTTCGTTTCGCAGTAAAGCACGTCCTTGCGGATATCGAAGAAGAAGGCACTCAAATCCTCGTTGCAGAAGTCGGTCAGGGCGCGGACGTAGGTGTTGAAATCGTAATCATCGACCGCGTTGCGCAGCGTCTGGTCAAGCTTCGCCGTGAGGTGGAGCATGTACCGCTCCAGATCCGGGAATGCGGACACATCCTGAAGCTGCTCCGC
>DATCJM010000137.1:0-2946 GCA_036562805.1 Sphingomicrobium sp. | reverse complement strand
CGCCGAGCCACAGCGCCGGATCGCTCGGAAAGCCGATCCACACCGCTTCGTGCGGCGCCCATTCGGGCAGCGGGGGCCGTAGAAGGCACGTCATGCAGGCGCGCCTAGCAATCACCAACAAAAAGGGCGACCGCAAAGGCCGCCCTCGTTGTTCGCCGCTGATCGGTCGATCAGCGCGAGTAGAATTCGATGACGAGGTTCGGCTCCATCCGCACCGGATAGGGCACCTCGTCGAGCTTCGGCACGCGGGTGAAGGTGATCTTCGACGTGCCGTCGGGAACGACGTAATCGGGGATGTCGCGCTCGGCGAGGCTCTGCGCCTCGATGACCAGCGCCATCTCCTGCGCCTTGGGCCCGAGCTCGACGACGTCGCCGACCTCGACCTTGCGCGACGCGATGTTGCACTTGACGCCGTTGACGCGGACGTGCCCGTGGCTGACCAGCTGGCGCGCGGCCCAGATCGTCGGCGCGAACTTGGCGCGATAGACGACCATGTCGAGGCGCCGCTCGAGAAGGCCGATCAGGTTCTGCGACGCGTCGCCCTTCATGCGGCTGGCGTCGATATACTGCTTCTTGAACTGCTTCTCGGTGATGTCACCGTAATAGCCCTTGAGCTTCTGCTTCGCGCGCAGCTGGATGCCGTAGTCGCTTAGCTTGCCCTTGCGGCGCTGGCCGTGCTGGCCGGGCCCATATTCGCGGCGATTGACCGGGCTCTTGGGCCGTCCGAAGACGTTCTCGCCCATGCGGCGGTCGAGCTTGTATTTGGCGCTGGTGCGCTTCGTCACTTGTCGTTCTCCAATTCGCGTTGTCTAGTGTCGCCCGGGACCGCACCGCTGGACCATAACGTCCAGCGCGATCGCCGCTTCACCGGGCATGCGGGATCAATTGCGAAGGCGCGCACCTAGAGGCGGCGGCTCGGGCCGTCAAGGTTGAGGCCCGATTCAGGGCCCCCGCGACGAGCGGGAGCAAGGCGATGGCTATTGCGGCGCCGAGGTCTGGATCGTCTTGTCGGAGAGGTTCACGCCATCATCGACCAGCTGCCATTCGCGCGCCGTGTGGCAAATGCGCCTGCTCATGTGCGATCCGCTCTCGGCGTCGACCGACCGGCAGATCTTCTTTTCCTCGGTCTTCCTTGGCTCGGCCGCGGGCGGCGGGGCGGCGGCAGGCTGCGCCCCCTGCGCCTGACCAGACACGACCAAAATCGCCAGCAGCATCGACATCGTTAGCTCCCCCACTCGAAACCCGAGCTATGTCGTTGTGAACAGATAAAAGAATCGCGTCAATGGCTTGGCCGGAGCCGCCGCCTTGAACGTCCGCGCGATCGAAATGCGGGCGAACACCGCCCGAAGACGATTAGTGGGGAAGGTCCTGCTTCCGATGATCGGCGCGGGGGAGCATGCATTCGGGCTCCCACCCCTTGATCCTTTCGATCTGCGCCTGGCGGATCTGATCGTCGCCGACACAATCGGGCACGCGCGACGGAATGAGCATCTTGTCCGTGACCGCCATTGGCCCTTGTAGCTGATCCCGCAAGGTCATCCGTCGCTCAGGGAGCGAACTGCCCGGGTTGGGCGCCGCGAGAAGCATCGCCATGAGAATAGGTACCATTGCCATTCTCCCATCGATCCAATGCGTTGATCATGCGCCTCGGCCGATTGGTTAGCAATCGAAATGACTCTCAGTCGTGCCGACGCGCCGGGCCCACCAACGCGCGAAGAATACCGCGGACGGCCTTGACCTCGCGCGACGACCAGCCGGTCTTGGTGAAGATGGTGCGGATGGTATTGCGCGTCGCCCGAGCACGGGACGGCGGGTGGAAATAGCCCTTGGCGATGAGCTCGTCGTCAAGCTGGGCGATCAGGCCGTCGAGCTCGGCGTGCGGGGCCGGCGGCTCCAGCTCCTTCGCCGGCGGCTGGGCAAGCTCGCTGCGCCGGGACCATTCGTAAGCGAGGAGGATCACCGCCTGCGCCAGGTTCAGGGAACCGAACTGCGGGTTGATCGGCACGGTGACGATGGCATCGGCGAGCGCCACCTCCTCGGTCTCGAGCCCCGATCTTTCGGGCCCGAACAGGATTGCAGTGCGCCCTGGAGAGCCGGCGATGCGGTCGCCCATTTCGTCGGGACCGAGCACCGGCATGACGAGATCGCGCCGCCGGACGGTCGACGCGAAGACCTGACTGCAGTCGGCGATCGCTTCGGCCGTGGTATCGAAGACCTGGGCCTGCTCGAGAATGACGTCAGCGCCACTGGCCGCCGGCCCCGCATCGGGGTTCGGCCATCCGTCGCGCGGAGCGACCAGCCGCATCTCCGTCAGGCCGAAATTCAGCATGGCACGCGCAGCCTTGCCGATATTCTGCCCAAGCTGCGGGCGAACGAGGACGAAGACGGGCCCTTCGAGACGGGCTTTCGGCTCCCCCGGATCAAGTCCGGGGTCGCTCAATCCCTCCTCAGGATGAGCGGATTGAACGCTGCCGCAACTCCGCTCATCCTGAGGAGCTGGTGAGCTTGTCGAACCGGCGTCTCGAAGGACCGGTGACCGCATGGCCAGCAGGTGAATCGCCTCCCAATCTCCTCGGATCAGGGCTTCTTTCTTGGCTCGCGACCAGCCCTTGATTTGCCGCTCGGCGCGAAAAGCTTCGTCACGCTCCGAAAATTCCTGCGACCATGTCAGTGAGACCGGTCTTCTGTTCTGAGTATATCCCTCGATTAATCCGGACTGATGGGCCCCAAGTCGGGCCTCCAAATCATCGGTATGGCCGACGTAATAGCTGCCGTCCGCGCAGCGCAGGATGTAGGCCCAGAAACTCACAGCAGCTTGTCGCGGGGATTCTCCGTCGACGGACCCGCCGTTCCCTCCTTCTCGACGCTCTCGGCGATCTCGGCGAAGTGGCCGGGCTCGCTGAAATCCTTGTAGATGCTTGCGAAGCGGATGTAGGCGACATGGTC
>DATCJM010000136.1:0-2176 GCA_036562805.1 Sphingomicrobium sp. | reverse complement strand
GTCATCGAACACGATCACCGGATTCTTGCCGCCAAGCTCGAAATGGACGCGCTTCAGGGTCGCCGAACCTTGGCTCATGATCGCGCTTCCGGTGCGGCTTTCACCGACGAAGCCGATCGCCTTGATGTCGCGATGCTCGGTAAGCGCCTTGCCGGCGCCTTCCCCCAGACCGTTGACGCTGTTGAAAACGCCTGCCGGAAGCCCAGCCTCATGCGCGATCTCGACCAGCAGCCGCGCGCTGTAAGGGCTCCACTCCGCCGGTTTGTGGACGACCGTACAGCCGCAGGCGAGCGCCGGCGCAATCTTCCACGTCGAAAGCATGAACGGCGTGTTCCATGGCGTGATCACGCCGACAGGGCCGATCGGCTGGCGCATCGTGTAGTTGAGGTGATCCGCGGTGGGTAGCGCAACGCCGTTCTGAGCGTCGGGAGCGCGGTCGGCGAAGAAGCGGAAATTCTCCGCTCCGCGCAGCGCCGCCTTGCTCATGAAACGGAGGGGCTGGCCGGTATCGAGCGACTCGACCAGCGCGATTTCCTCGGCTCGAGCGACGATCGCGTCGGCGATTGCATGAAGCAGTTCGCGGCGCTTCTTCCCGGCTGTCTGCGACCAGGCCGGAAAGGCGCGCTTGGCCGCCGCCGCCGCGTGGTCGATGTCGTCCGCCGTGCCCGCGACCACTTGTCCAAGCACCTGCCCCGTCGATGGATCGAGCACGTCGAATGACTCGCCGCCCGCACCGTCGGTCGCCCCGCCGTCGATGAAATGGCCGAGCGGCCTATCGGTCAGCGGTGCGAGGTGCTCGAGAGCAAGTTCGCGATTGCGCTTCGCCGCAGAGTCCACCCTCGTGACCTCGTTCACTCGGCACCTTCCTTCTTCAGCAGCTCGTGCAGATTGTTCTTTCGCCACGCGAAGTCGGGCGGGATTTCCTGGAGCTCGAACGACAAGGCCAGCGGCTGGGAGCGGTAGAGCTGATCGGTGAAGTCGCACAGTGCTCCGAAGATGCGCTCGCCGGCCTGGCGCCGCGTCTCGACATCGCGGCCCGGGCCGATGCGCACGACCATGTGGATGTAGCTCGCGCTCGGATCGCCGTTGGCGATGCGATAATATTTGCGCGCGTCCGCCCGCGTGCGTACGCCGCCGAGCGGGAAAATGCCCGTCTCGAGCGCCGTTTCGTGGATATGATCGACGAGCGCCTGCACGTCCATTTTGTCTTGGAGATTGGCGGAATATTCGATGGTAAGGTGCGGCATTGACCACTCGCGATCCAGCTGATTAACATGTTAAATATCAAGCGGCCTGCGGCCGTGCAAGGAAGCATTCCATGAACGTCAGCCGCCTCAACGGCTCCATTCCGCCACTGATCACGCCGTTTCGAAATGGCGAAGTCGATTACGACGCTTATGCCGCGATGGTCGAGTTCCAGGTGCGCGAGGGATCGCATGGAATCCTCGTCAATGGGACGACGTCGGAACCGGCTTCGCTTACCGTCGAGGAGCGGAACCGCCTTGTCGACGTCGCCGTCGAAGCGGCTGCAGGGCGGCTGCCCGTGGTGGCGGCAACCGGCTCGCAATCGCTTGCGGAGACGGAGGCGCTGACCGATCACGCGGTCCGGTCCGGGGCCGACGCCTTGCTGATCGTCACGCCTTATTATTCGAAGCCTCCGCAGCGCGGGCTGATCGAATATTATCTCGCGCTCGCCGCGCGTCACGACCGGCCGTGGATGGTCTATCACATCCCCGGGCGGACCGCGGTCAGCGTCACGCTCGACACGCTGAAGACGCTGAAGGATCGCTCTCCCAATTTCGTCGGCATGAAGCATGCGGTGAACGACCTCGGGTTCGTCACCGAATGCCTGGCGGCGTTTGGCGATGATTTCCGCATCTTCGTCGGCCTCGAGGAACTGTCCTTTCCCATGATGGCGATCGGCGCGTGCGGCCTGATGAACGCCGTCGGTAACCTCCGCCCGAAGCCGCTCGCGCAGCTCTGCGAAGCGGTGTGGAACAGCGACATTCCGGCGGCGCGTGCGCTTCACGAGCAGCTTCTCGAGGTCAATCAAGCCGTGTTCTTCGATACCAACCCGATCCCGATGAAATATATGATGAAGCGGCTCGGTCTTATTCCCGACAATGAGCATCGACTGCCGATGGTGCCAGCGACGCCCGAGCTCGAGCAGCGGCTC